>VXNZ01000029.1:0-12676 GCA_009840355.1 Chloroflexota bacterium | reverse complement strand
GATGAGTGCTCTAGCTATTTCGGTATGACCGTTCGCAGCCGCACCAAGCAGAGGCGTTGCACCGTTTCTGTCACTAGGATTAAGTTCTGCACCAGCGGCGATAAGCACACTAGCTATTTCGACATGACTATTTGCAACCGCACCAAGTAGAGGGTTGTTGAAAGCCCCATCATCACTGGCGTTTATGTCTGCACCAGCAGATATCAGCGTATTCACTATCCCCGCATGACCCTGCACAATTGCAGCATATAGAGGGGTGCCGGATCCACCACTAGCGTTGACATCCGCACCAGCAGAAATCAACGCTTTCACTATTTCTCTATGACCTTGCATAGCCGCTAAGTGCAGATTCGTAACGGCAGTATCTTTCGTGTTAAGGTCAGCGCCACCTGAGATAAGTGCCTTAGCCACTTCTGTATAGCCATTTACAACCGCTAACCCCAGGGGAGTGCCAGTGCCATCACCAGCGTTGATATCCGCGCCAGCAGAAATTAGTACATTCACTATATCCGTATGACCTTGCGAAACTGCAACATATAGAGGAGTGGCAGAACCTTCACTGCCATTCACTTCCGCACCAGCGGATATCAGTGCGTTGACAATTTCTGTATAGCCTTTCCCAGCCGCCACGTACAGGGCAGCGATGTGGTCGTCATTGCTAACATTTGGGTCAGCACCAGCAGACAGAAGCACTGAGGTCGTTTCCAAGTGACCAAACATAACTGCGCCGGCCAGGGGTGTATTTCCATCCTCAAGTCTGGCATTGAGATATGCCCCAGCAGAAATCAGTGCATTGACTGCCTCAATGTCATTTTTGCCAGAAGCAAAATGCAAAGCCGTACCGCCAACGCTGTTTCGTGCGTTAATATCCGCTCCAGCAGTGATCAGTGCATTGGCTATTTCTGTATGCTCTCCATCTGTATGCTCTCCAGCAGTATACGCAAGCTCCAAGGGTGTAACGCCGTCTTCATTGCTAGCGTCAAGGTCAGCACCAGCGGATATCAGTGCTCTCACTATATCTGTATGACCTGCGAAAGACGCAGAGTGCAATGGAGTGAAGCCCCCGGTATTCCTAACATTAAGGTCAGCACCGGCGGATATCAGCGCTATTGCTGTCTCAATATGACCTAAGGCAACCGCAAACTCCAATGGAGTGAAACCAGTACCGACTCTCACATTGATGTCGACTCCAGCTGCGATAAGCTCCAATGCAGTTTGCGCCTGATTAGAATTAACCATGTGAATCAGAAGGTCGGTCATCTGGTCGCGCTGTACTTGTGCTTGGCGAGCCTGTTCAGCGATTTGGGTTAAATTAAACGTTCGCCAATCTATTGAAGAGTTTTCGAAGATAGCCGGACCCCAACGAACCACAGGCTTATCTCTGTTTTGAAAAGCTGCTGCCGCGTCGTGCGTCAGGTTGTCAGAAGTGGATACAAAAATGCCGCCGGCAAACTGAACAGTACCGTAAGCACTCAGAAACTTATTCACTTCATCCAACCCTATCCTATTGTTGGGTTCATAGAATTTGCACTGGATAGCTACGAACTCTCCAGTGTTTCTCTCTTGAGCTACAAGGTCCATGCCAGTATCACGCCGCTGATTGTTATGTGGCCAGTCCTCCCAAAGCCATACTTTGGAAAACCGCATTGCTTGGACCACGTCCTGCTCGATGAAGAACTTAACCAGTTCCTCGAAGCTGCGTCCTTTTTCTACGGTACTGATGGAGTTGCCATCTAACCTTCTCAATACATCGCGGAAAGTTCCAGATTCCATACGCCCACCACCTGCCATTTACTGTCGGTAAGTCTGGTACAATTTAGACTCACTCGAGATTTGACCACCAAGATTTTACATTTGTCCTAGCTTAGACGCAACGAGTCAGAACGCACATAAATGCTTGCGAGCTGTCATCCTATCCAGAATGAATCTTAAATGTATATTTGTACTCCCTATCGCTATCTGGTTCATCGGCACGCATGCGGAATACGACCGTATTGATGCAGAGAGTGTATAACCATGGTTTCCGTTAATCCAATCCGAACAGAAGAAGATTATGAGGCAGCGCTTACCAGAGTTGAGGATATCTTCCACTCGAAGTTAGGCACTCCAGAGGGCGACGAGCTTGATGTACTCACTGACCTTATAGTGATATACGAAGACAGACACTACTCCATCGGGCCGCCCTTATCGGCGCGATAGAGTACGGCATGGAGCTGCACGGCGTGACGAAGGATGATCTTGTGCCGCTGATTGGCAGCCAACAGCAGGTGGCGGAGGTGCTTTCGGGCAAGGGGGAGATTACGATGCAGATTGCAAGGGCACTGCACAAGCACATAGGAATACCAGCAGAATCGCTGCTACAGGACCCGACGGCTCAATAGCTACGCAACATGCCTACGGTGGAGGGCATGGCTACAAGTCTGTTACCCAAAGCGTAGTATCACGCCTGCGACAACGCTGAGGGCAGCCGCCATGGCGACCATCCCCTTGTACAGGTCGGCCTTGGTGGCGTGTTGCGTGCGAATCAGGGCGATACGCCTATCGTCGAAAGCATCCGCCGGGTGGATACTATGTGCTTGTTCAGGCGCATAGCGACGGGGTCTATGCCTAGCGCTAAGCCTATCATCTGCGGCAGGTGCATTATGGGCAGGTCAATGGGCTGCTGCGCTTGCTTGGCGGCTTGCGGCTGGTAGCCGTCTAGGTTCAGGTGGCACAGCGGGCAGGGTGTTACCATCGCGTCCGCGCCCCTGTCTTTGGCGTCAAGCGTGTGATTGGAGACCATCTTCATGGAGTTCGTCTGATTGATGGTCAGGATGGGGAAGCCGCAGCAGAGCGTCTTGCCGGGGAAGTCCACGACAGTCGCGCCGATTGCTTCGATTACCTGCTCGAGCGCGTCGGAGCGGCCCGGGTTTTCGGCGAATCCGAGCGCAGAGCTTGGGCGCACGATGTAGCAGCCGTAGAATGGCGCCGCTTTGAATCCCGTCAGCGGGCGCACGACCAGCGACTTCAGCTTGTCGATGCCGATGTCTTCTACGATTGCCCAGAGCAGATGCTTCGGGTTGGCAGTGCCCCTGTACTCCAAGCCCTCTTCGGCGAGGTCTTCGTTGATCGATGACAGGTAATCGGCGTCCGATGTGAGCCGCTGGTTCGCCTGCGACATTACGCCCTGGCAGGTGCTGCAAATCGTCATCAGCGGCAAGCCGGAGCGTTCCGCCAGCGCGAAGTTGCGCGCGTTGAGCGTGTCACCGAGACGCAGGTTCTTCTCTTGAAGCACGCCCGCGCCCGTGCAAGACGCACTCTGCATCGGTTCATGGTCGAGCTCGATGCCGAGAATGCGGCAGACTTCTATCGTCGATGTGTAGAGTTCCGGCGCGGCGCCCTGCGCTACGCAGCCAGGGTAGAATGCGTATTTCATTTCCTGCTTTCGACCTTTTCAAATATCCGCTGCACATTCTCCGCGCCTGGGCGCTTCTTGTGAATGAGCGGCGGAACTTTGCCAACCTTGAACGAACGCGCGGCGACCGGGATGAGCTTGACCATCTCTTTGATGTTCGTCTTGCCGTAGGTGTTGACCACCAGGCTCGTCTCATCAAGCCAGCCGCTATGCTCCACGGAGCTGGCGAACGCCTCAGCGTGGCGCGCGCCGTAAGTGTTATTGTAGCCGGCATCGATCGCCTTGTCGCGCAGGGACATTATGCGCTCCATCGGCGCGACGCCCTTGGGACACGCTTCGACGCACTGCATGCAGCGCGTGCAGTCCCAGATGCCGCCGTATTCGTTTAGGCTGCCGAGCCGGGATGCATCCGCGTCGTCTCGCGGGTCTGCGACGAACCTGTATGCCTTGGCGAGCGCCGCCGGTCCAACGAAGTTCGTATCGACTTCGAGCGATGTGCAGTCCGAGACGCACGCGCCGCACATAATGCAGCTCATCACGCCGGCGAGATGCACCATGTCTTCGTTAGGCGCGATGTGCTCGGCTTCGGGTTCGGGACCGCTGTGCTGCAACCACGGCTGTATGGCACGCACCTTGTCCCAGTGAATCGCCATGTCGGTAACGAGGTCTTTGACGACAGGCATATTGCCCATCGGCTCGACGACGACAGGCGCGTCGCCTTTCAGAACGTCAATGACCTTCGTGTTGCACGCTAAGCCCGCCTGCCCGTTGATGCGCATGCCGCACGAGCCACAAATCGCGCTGCGGCAGGAACACCTGAACGTCAGGCTGCCATCCATCTCTTCACGAATGCGAATCAGCCCGTCGAGCACGGTTGCGGAATCGTCCATCGTCAGCGTGTACGACTGATAGTGCGCCTCTTGGCTGCCGTCCTCCGGGTTGAATCTTTTGACGCTAAAGGTTACTTCCATCTATCTATGCCACCCTTTGGGGGAAACACCGTATGCAATTGCAGGCGTTCCATTGTGTCAGTCGGCTCGCAAGCACGCGCTAGTAGCTGCGTACTTGCGGCTCCCAATCCGTAATGACCACGGGCATATAGTCTATTTGCGGTCCGTCTTCCGTGTGCTTGACTAGGATGTGACGCAGCCAGTTCTCGTCATCCCTGTCCGGGGCGTCCGTCCTGGTGTGCGCTCCCCTGCTCTCCTTACGCTCAATAGCCGATAGCGCGATCGCTTCCGCGCAGTCCACCATGAAACCAAGTTCAAGCGTGAACAACAGGTTCGTGTTAAATGTCTTACTTTTGTCCGGCACCGCAACGCTGTTGAACCGCTCGCGTAGTCCGCGTAGTTCGCCGAGTGCGGTTTCCATGCCATTTTGTTCGCGGTACACAGCGAGGTGTTCGTTCATCACATCGCCCATCTCGCGCCGTATCTTGCCGAACATCTCTCCGTTGCTGTCGTTGCCCAACAGGCGCTGGATGTAAACGCGGTCGCTGTCTGCGGATGCGTCGCTAACGGTTGTGCTGTGCTGCTTGGCCTTCGCCAACTGCGCGGCGTGTTCGCCAGAGCGCCTGCCGAACACAAGGGTGTCCAGAAGCGAGTTCGCGCCGAGCCGGTTGCCGCCGTGAACGCTGACGCATGCGGCCTCTCCCGCGGCGTACAACCCGGCGACTTCGGTCTGACCATCGACATCGGTCTTGATGCCGCCCATCTGGTAGTGCATGCCCGGTCGAATGGGGATAGGCTCGTGCAGCAAATCGACATTAGCAAAGTCCCTGCCAATCTCGCGGATCTGGCTCAGGCGCTCGTTAATGACCGCCTCGCCAAGATGCCGTACATCGAGCAGCACGCAGCCGTCGATGCCCCTGCCCTCGTTGATTTCGGTCTGCTCCGCGCGCGAAACGACATCGCGCGATGCGAGTTCCATCATATTCGGGGCATACCGCTCCATAAAGCGCTGCCCCTCGGAGTTGAGCAGATATGCGCCTTCACCGCGCGCGCCCTCGGTGATTAGCACGCCGCTGCCCTTTAGCGTGGTCGGATGGTACTGCACCATCTCCATGTCCATCAGCGATGCGCCAACGCGGTACGCTGCGGACATACCGTCGCCGGTGCAGATGAGCGCGTTGGTGCTGGGCTCGAATACGCGGCCAAGACCGCCGGAAGCGATGATGACCGTCTTGGAGCGAACCACATGGATATCGCCGCTGCGAATTTCCATTATGACTGCGCCGGCGCAATTGCCGTCTTCCACGATGAGCGAAAGCAAGAACCACTCTTCGTAGATTCGGACGCCCGCCTTCATCACCTGTTCATACAGCACATGCAAGAGCGCCTGCCCGGTGAAGTCCGAGACGAAGAATGTGCGCGCCTGGCGCTGCCCGCCGAATGCTCGCGTGCCAAGCCTGCCCTCGTCGTCGCGGTTGAATATGACGCCCATGTGCTCCATGGAGATGACTTCGTCGCCCGCCTCCCGGCACATCACGGATATAGCGTCTTGGTCGCCGAGATAGTCGCTGCCTTTGATGGTGTCAAAGGCGTGCTCGCGCCAGTCGTCGCCCCTGTCGGTGAGCGCGGCGTTAATGCCGCCTTGCGCGGCGTTTGAGTGGCTGCGCACGGGATGCACCTTAGTCACGACTGCGACATCGGCGCCCGCCTCGACGGCGGCAAGTGCGGCGCGCATTCCCGCAAGTCCTGCACCGATTATTAGCACATCATGGTCGAACATACTCATTACCTCGAACGAAGAAATGTCTGTTAGAGAACCTAACACATTGCGCCTGATTTCACAAGATTACAGGGAGTCCGGTTAGCGTATTCTGTCTGTAAGTTCCTTTCAAACCATCACCTACGTCCTAGCCTCCCCCATTAACGGGGGAAGTGACTAGCCGCTGCTTCATTCTGATTAGTAAAGTACGATTTCACAAATGCAATTTATGCGTGCCATTTGCAATTCGTACCTGCCATTTCGAGCGAAGCTAGAAATCTAGAGTCGAAAACAGGTTTGCATGCAACGATCCCTGCCTTCGCAGGGACATGTTTCAGATTCCTCACTGCGTTCGGAATGACAAGAACAACCCGGAATGACAACATTGGGGATCTGTCAAGTCGTCTCTCTGGCAAAGAAGATTCTAGAATAATCGCAGTACATCTTATATAATGCCGGTACGGATGTTGTGCCATCCATAGGGTTGAGCGTCTAATTCCGGACAGTGGTTGCTGAATTGTCGTTTCTTATGCACTGACATATTGCACATGCTTTATAAAATGGGTAGCATAGAGGCAATACTTTTACATTGACGCGCGACGCGGAATCTCGCCCGATGGATATGATTTAGAAGGTGTAATTCTGCTATTATTCGTGTGGAATTTTCTTTCTTAGGAGCACCGATGAAAGAAATGGCGAAAAAGATACTGGTTGTGGATGATGAGCCAGACCTGAGGCCGCTGGTGATGCAGCGGATGCGCCGCGACATTCGGCGCGGCAAGTACGAGTTCCACTTTGCGGGGAATGGCATCGAAGCGATCGATGTGCTGAGCGAGATCAGCGACATCGACATGATCATCACCGACATCAATATGCCCGGTATGGACGGGCTTGCGCTTCTGGAAAAGATACCGGACGTCAACCCCAATACTCGCGCCATCGTCGTGTCCGCGTATGGCGATATGAACAACATACGCACGGCGATGAACCGCGGCGCGTTCGACTTCGTTACCAAGCCGATAGACTTCGGCGACCTGCGCGTTACGATAGAGCGCACGCTGCGCAATCTGCAGGAATGGCGCGAAGCGATGTCGTCTCGCGACAAGCTCACGGCGCTGGAAAGCGAGTTGGATGTCGCCAATCAGATACAGCAATCCATATTGCCTACAGAGTTCCCCAAGCATGAAGGTTTCAGGATTTTCGGCAGCATGGAGCCCGCCAAGGAAGTCGGCGGAGACTTCTTCGACTTGGTGCTTCTTGAAGACCGTTGCGTTGGGTTGTCGGTCGCGGATGTGTCTGATAAGGGGGTGCCTGCCGCGCTATTCATGATGTCCAGCCGCACGATGATGAAGGGCGCAGCCATCAGCGCGCGAGACCCGGGCGAAGTGCTGGGCATCGTCAACTCCATGCTCGCGGAAGACAACGACCCGCAGATGTTCGTAACCGTGCTCTATGCAGTGTACGACCCTGAGAACGGGCAGTTCACCTACGCCAGCGGTGGCCACGACGCGCCGCTAGTCGTGCACGAGGATGGCAGCTCGGAACTGCTGGACCTGACCAGCGGACTGGTGCTCGGCATCGTGCCGGACATTGAGTTCGAGCAGAACAGCGTTACGCTCAACCCCGGCGACACCGTCATCTGCTACACGGACGGCGTAACTGAGGCGATGAACAGCGAGGGCGAGCAATTCGGTATCAAACGGCTGATGCAGACATTCGTCGATCATCCGCCCATCAACGCGCAGGATGCGGTGGAGAAGATATTCAACGCTGTGTCGTCGTTCGCGGATGGCACGGTGCAGTCGGACGACATAACCTGCCTGACGCTCTCCCGCGACGTGCTGACGCCGGACGAATAGACGGCTCAGCTGCCCAGAAACACCTGTGTCAGAATATCGGTCTCTCGGATGGACTGCGGTGTGCCAGAGTGCACGACGCGCCCCTTGTCCAGCACATACGCCTTGTCCACGATGTCCAGCACACCCTTGATGTTGTGCTCCACGACCAGAATCGTCGTGCTGAGCCGGTCGCTTATCTCCGCTACCTTCTGAAATACCTCGCCGACGACAATGGGCGCGAGCCCAAGCGTCGGTTCGTCGAGCAGCAGCAGTTCAGGCGCCGCCATCAGCCCTCTACCAAGCGCGAGCATCTGCTGCTGACCGCCTGATATTTGGCTCGCGAGGTCGCCACGCTTCTCGTGCAGAATGGGAAACAACTCCATAACGGAGTCAAGTCGGCGCGCCTTCTCTGCGCTATCCTTCAAGTACAGGCAGCCCATCTCCAAGTTTTCCGCAACGGTCAAATGCGTGAAGACGCGCCTGCCCTGAGGCACGAACGAAATGCCCTGTTTCACAATCTCGTGCGTCGCCGCTTCCAATGGCATTTGCCGCAAGAAGACCTCGCCTTCAACGACGGGGGCAAGCCCCATGACCGCCTTGAGCACGGTGGACTTGCCAGCGCCGTTCGGCCCCATCACCGCAACCACCTCGCCCTTGCGCACCCCCAACGATACGCAATCCAGCGCGACCACCGCATCGTAATGCACGGATATGTCAACCAACCTGAGTAGTTCTGCGCCGTCTGTCATGCCGTCTTCCATGCCTTGCCCTGCCATTCCCTAGCCAATTATCCAACCAATTCACGCGGAATCCGATCGCGCGTGCAGCACAATGCTCCGCCTCGCTTAAGTCCCCAGATACGCCTCGATGACCTCTTCGCGCGTCAGCACTTCGTCCACCTCGCCTTCGACTAGCAGCCTCCCGCTGTCTAACACGATTAGGTGGTCGGACAGCTCGCGCACGATGTCCATGTTGTGCGATATGAACAGCACGGTGCGGCCATCGTCGCGCACTTGCTTTAGGATGCCCTTGATGCGCTCTAGCATCTGCGGGAACAGACCGGCAAACGGCTCGTCGAACAGGTAGATTTGCACATCGAGCGCCATCGCGCGGCCGATTTCCAGCAACTTTCGCTGCCCATAGGATAGTTCCATCGCCAGCGAATCGCGCTTGTCCCAAAGTCCTACGCTTTCCAAGATGCTCTGCGCCTTCGCCCTGTGCGACTGCTTCGCGCGCTCAAACAGCGAGGGGAATACACGGCGGTCTGTCAGCACGACCATTATGTTGTCCATGACGCTAATCTGGTCGAACAGGCGCACCTCCTGAAATGTGCGCGTGATGCCGTGCTCGGGCGTTTCGTGTGCCTTCACCACACGCAAGCCTATCCCGTCCACGATGATCATTCCGCCGTCTAGCGGCAGTGCGCCGCTGAGCAGGTTGATGAGCGTGGACTTGCCAGACCCGTTGGGACCGACGATGCTCGTCATTCCGCGTCGCGGTATGTAGATGGACAGTTCGTCCACCGCTTTAACCGCGCCGAAGTGCTTGGAGATTTCGCGCGTCTCGAGCGCGAAGTCGTCCGGCGCGTGTTCCCCACCAATTGTTGTGTGAATGCTCATAGCTTGTACTTCCCGACCAGCCCTTGCGGTCTGAACAACATCAGCAGCACCAACAATATGCCCAGCACCACCTGCCTTGCCTGCCCGATGTACTCGGGTGGCAAGAATGGCAAGAAGCGCATGCCTTCTTCAAGCAGCACGAATGCCATTGCGCCGAGCAAGGATCCCCAAATGGTGGCGAGTCCGCCTAGTATCACGATGGACACCAGCAATATGGATTCCAGCAATATGAACGAGAACGGGTCGATGAAACTCGTCCAGCTGGCAAACAGCCCGCCCGCAAGCCCCGCAATCATTGCGGATATGACCCATATCGCCAGCTTGTAGTGCGTCGCCTGATAGCCGAACACTTCGATGGCATCTTCGTCCTCGCGGATAGAGGTGAGCACCCTGCCGAACGACGACGTAACGATAAACCAAGCAATCAGCATCACGACTGCGAGGAATGCCAGAACGAACAGCATGAACTGTAATTCGCCATTAAGCGTCCAACTACCAATCTGCGGCCTGGCAATCTCGTGTATGCCGAACGCTCCGCGCGTCAGACCACGCGCGTTCAGGAACACATTGAAAGCGATGATTGCAAAGCCGAACGACACCAGCACATAAATGTCATCACGAAAGCGGTTGAACACCACGCCCACCGCCAGCGCAACCACACCCGAAAGCAGCACACTGACCGGCAGCGCGGCAAAGAAGGGCCACGCGAACGTCGTGAGCGCCTCGGTGCGCAGCTGCTCGTATTCCGGGCTGGAGCTGAGCACCGCCATCGAGTACGCGCCTATGCCGAAGAAGCCGATGTGTCCTACGGACAGCAGCCCGGTGAAGCCGACGACAAGATTCAGGCTTACGGCGAGTATCGCCCAGATGGCGAACACAGTGCCGACCGTGACGGCGAAGCCGGCGCCCTGCCACAGCATAAACACCACTGCCCAGCCGATGACAAACAGATTTGCCCAGAGCTGTATATTGCCCCGCCAAGCCTTCCATATATTGCGTGGAGCGCGGACGCCTTTCAGACCGTTCGCTATGGGTTGCAATATGATTCGCATTGCGCTACCTTCTCGGCAAGATTCCGTTGGGCCAGAACGACAGGAACAAGATTAGCAGCGCGAACGAAATCGCGTCTTTCCATTCGCCGGCGAGATCCCAGATGCCAAACTGCTCGATCATTCCCAGCACGAAGCCGCCGAGCAGCGCGCCGTACAGGTTGCCGATGCCGCCGACTACGGACGCGATCCAGCCTTTCAGCAGCAGCAATAAGCCCATTCGTGGCTGTATGGCGGTGTCGTGGCCGCTGAGTATGCCACCCAGCGCAGCGTACACCGCGCCCACGAAGAACACAATCGCGATGACCACCGTCGTGTTGATTCCGACGACCTTGGACACCTCTTCGTCGTCGCCAATTGCCCTGACCGCCTTACCGAAGGTCGTCCACTTCAGCACGAACAGCAGCGCGAGAAAGCCGACAATAGCCACGCCGACGGCAAATACGTTGAAGCCCTTAAGGTTCGCGCCGGCGATATTCCACGGCGCGCTGCCGAATGCCTCCGGCAGCGGGCGCGGCGCACTCTGAAAGATAATCGTGGTGAACGCGGTCATCGCCAGCAGTATGCCTAGCGACGCCACCAGCATCACCAGAGGGGACCGCGCGCGCTCACGCATATACACATACAGCCCGCGATAAAGCGCAAGCCCAACTATGCCGGCAAGCAAGCAGGACACTGCCCAGCTCAGGTACAACCCCGCGCCGTCCATCTGCAATATCAGGCTCCCGATGTATGCGCCAATCGCACAGCCAATAACCGCGCCAAGAATCACGACCGGTATCGCACTAGCATCGGCAAGCGCATATCGATATGCGCGATACAGCAGCCAACACACAACAACAGCCACGATTACGCCAACCGCCGGACTCAACAGCGCGGTCATCATCGCGGGGAAAGTTAGGACGAACCACATGTAGATGCCCGCCGCCGCGCCTACTACGCCGCCTATCGCGCGGATGGTATTGCGGCTCATTCCGCGCTGACGCAGCCGTGCGCCAAATGCTTCGTGCATTGTCCACGCCGCCACGCCCGCGGTAACGAGCGCGAATGCGGCATTGAGTATCGGCTCGTTGACCTCATACCGCCCGCCGAGCGTGTCGAACGAGCGCAGATAGAACACGCCGTATGCGCCAAGCGCCGCCGCCGCACCGTAGTACAGGTCGAAGAACCACACGGTGCTATAGACGAGCGTGAAACCGATCGCTATCAGGGCGTACACCGCGCCGACCGCCAGCCCGTTGAAAGTAAACTGTAGCGCCTGCTCCGGAGACTGCGTTATCTTCCAAACGACATAGAGAGCGGCGGCAACGGTCAGCGAGTACGCCAGAGTCGTGCCATAATCTTCGCGCAGCCTGTGCAACTTAACTCACCTAGCCATCGACAATAAACGCCAGCGTCAGGCGCGCACTACTCGGACGGCGCCGGTCCAAGCACATTGTACCCAAGGTTATCTTCCGTTCTGTCCGGCGGCGGCAAAATCTCCACGACCACATTCGCCAAGCCGACGACCTCGCCGTTCTCGTCGAAGCTATAGTTGCTGCCAATTGCCCCGCTCCAAGTGATGTCATACAGACAGTCCCTGAAACCATCGGCGTCCTGGTCGTCGTCCGTCCGCTTCAGGCATTCGGCGGTGATATAGACATCGTCGTACGCAGAGCCGAGATACCAGCGCAAGGTGATGTAATCGTAGCGTTCCATGAAATTGGACAGGACTTCTTGCGCCTTGGAGTTGGCGGGGTCAAGGTCAGCGATGATTGCTTTCACGCCCGTCGCCGCATCGCCCGCTATCTCCAGCGCAGTCGCTCCGACGACCACATCTTCGCCGTATATCGGACCATTGAAGCCCAACTCGCGCGACTGCTTGATTATAGTGCCGCCTGTGAACTCCGACTGCGCCGCGATGTGCAGCGCGTCAGGGCTCTCGCCAATCAGCTTGGTAAGCTGCGACCTGAAATCGGTCACATCGGATGCGTAGCGTTCCGTCCCTACAACACTGCCACCCCGCTTCTCGAACTGTTCCACCGAGGTGCGCCTCACGCCCTCCGCATAGTCCGTAGCCTCTGTGAT
>VXNZ01000028.1 GCA_009840355.1 Chloroflexota bacterium | reverse complement strand
AAGCTGCGGTCGTTGAAAACGGACGACAACCTGCTGCTGCTGAAGACCAACATGGGAGCGGGCCACGGCGGCAGATCAGGCAGGTATGACAGGCTGTACGAAACGGCGGAGGCTTACACGTTCATACTCGTGAGCATAGGACTGCTTGAGTAGCAGGAACGCTACCGGCTGACTCGCCGAGAATCGTGTGGCGGTAGCTGCCGACACAATCAATCTCTAATGTTGGTTTGTGATCTGTGGACAACAAGAATTGACTGCAACATTTCGCCCGCATTGGTTGCATGCGCTACACAGCCAGACTTCCTGCCTAAAGCAACAGCAGTCTCGGCGGGAGGTACACTCTACCCCCAGGGATGCCTTGCTTTGCTACCGGGTATCCAGTAGTCTTAACTCATGCCAGATGCATCGGCGCCCCTACACAATTCGGCACGGTCAGCGACCTCTGTCGGTGGTATGTCGGCTGTAACTCCAACTGCCGCACATGGACGAAGGGAGAGCCTGCCCTCTGTCGAGGGAGCATCATCGAGCGAAGTCCGAGTACGCATCCCTGTGCGCCTTCCTCGGGGCCCGTGGCTGAAAACGTTCGACTCCCTCTCGAACCGAAACTTCCTATTCCTGTGGGTGGGGATGCTGTTCCTCATGGCCGGGACGCAGATGCAGATGCTTGCCCAGAGTTACCTCGTGTATGACATCACCGGCTCTGCCTCGGTTCTAGGCATCATAAATCTGGGCATAGCCGTCCCCATGCTAACTATCCCCCTCTTCGGCGGCGTGGTCGCCGACAGGTTCGAGAAGAAGACGATCATCCAGGTGGCGCAGATTGTCGCCGGATCGCTTGCTCTGCTTATAGGATTAGCAATCGACTTCGAGGTCATAGCCTGGCAACATCTGCTACTATCATCCATGGTGACGGGCGGCCTGTGGGCTTTCATGATGCCCGCGAGGCAGGCGATCATCCCCCAACTCGTAGGACAGGAGAAGACAACGAATGCGATAGCGCTGAACGCCGCGGGCATCAGCGGAACTACTATGGCTGCGCCGGCGCTCGCCGGTGGCGTATATACTTTCATCGGGCCGTGGAATGTGTTCTACCTCATAGGGGCGCTGACATTGGCAGCGGTCGTCCTGACATCATTTCTGCCCAGGACAGGCTCCGCGGGAACAAGTGCTGGGAGCACGAATGTGGTTCGTGACATCGCCGATGGCATTTCCCATGTGTGGCAGCGCCGGATTCTCTTTGTTTTGCTTCTAATGGGTCTTGCCGCGACCATGCTCGCGATGCCCTTCCGATTTATCCTGCCGGTGTTCGTAGTTGACATCTATCGTCAGGGGCCGGACTCGATGGGTCTTCTCGTCGGCTTGATGGGCCTGGGCTCGATGCTCGGCTCACTCTACGTGGCGTCAATGGGCCAGCGATACAGGGGTATCGGTCTGATTGTCGCGTCGTTCATGTCCGGTGTCGGGCTGGTGTTGGTTGCTGCGATACCTGTGTACAGCGCCGCCGCCGTGATAATGGTGCTGCTGGGGATAGGTGACTCGGGACGGCAGGCGCTCAACCAGACCCTCATAATCGAACTGGCAAGTCCTGAGTACCGTGGGAGAATCATGAGCCTGTTTATGCTCAACTACGGCCTGATGCCACTCAGCATTACACCTGCGGGCTACCTCACCGATTACCTGGGTGGGCAGACCGTCATCGGATTCATGGGTGTGGCGCTCATCTGCGTGATGGTTTTCGTGCTGCTGACCCAGGCTCGGCTGAGACGTCTCTCGTAAGAGTTTCCCGACTCAGAGGTAAGAGGCTTATCTGCTATCCTCTCCATTGTGGCAACTACGGCGGCAAAAAGGGGAATTGTATGACAGCTTTCGATTCCGATCTATATCGCTAAATCCTAGGACATCTACGGTGACATGGAGTGGAGTGCAGTAAACAAGAGTACCTGCGATCTTCTCATACGCAACGGCCAGATCATCACAATGGATTCGGAGCGTAGAATCTATCGTCCAGGCGCGGTGGCGATCACTGGATCGCGCATCGTAGAGGTTGGCATCGACGCGGAGCTGACACAGCGCTTTGATGCCAGGGAGACGGTGGATTCGGGAGGCGGCATCGTACATCCGGGATTCATCGATGCACACAATCACATTGTGCATACTTCGTGTCGAGGGGTCTTCGCCAACGTACGCAGTGCAAGCTCGTCGCAAGTCAATTTCGCGGACTGGAAGGCGGGAGTAACGGCTGAGGACGAGGCGGCGGCTACCGTCCTGGGCTGTCTGGAGATGCTTCAAGGCGGCTTCACGATGTTCATCGAGCCGGGCTCGATGTTCTCGACCGAGTCGGCGGCTGAGGCGGTCGAGCGTGTGGGTTTGAGGGCGCTATTCGCTCCGATCTATCTATGGGACCGGCAAGAGACCTTCGATGCGATCCCCTCGCTCGTGAGTCCGAGCCTGACGGCTCGCGCGCCCGTCAGCCTTGATCGTTCGCTCAAACAGCTGGACACGGAGCTTCACCGTAACACTGACCCGGAATCTCCGGTTCGCGGGTATGTATTTGTCTATGGCGTCGGGACTGCCTCGCCCGAGCTGTTGCAGGCCGCCCACGCGTGTGCCCGCGAGAACAACGTGCCGCTGCATCTGCACGCAGGCTATGTCCCGGAAGAGGCGGATATCTACCGCGCTATCACCGGAACCAGCCAAATCGTTCACTTACAGGAGCTTGGTGTCCTAGATGAGCATACCGTCATCGTCCATGCGAACGTGCTTGACGAAGCGGAAGAAACCGCAGTTTACGAATCCGGCTGCAAGATTGTATGGTGCCCGGCTGCCTTCTTCTCTCTGGGCATCGGACAAGGCGCGAGATTTAAGATGGCTGAGCGTTATCACCGTGGAGTCCGCGTCTCGCTAGGCACCGACGCCGCCAGGGACTCCACGCCGGGAGATACCCTACTTGCCGCGCGCTACGCATCACAGACCTATAAGGACCCTCTGTCGCCTGGTGCGCTACTCGAAATGCAGACTGTCAATGCCGCCGCTGCCGCCGGAATGGAAACGGAACTGGGAAGTCTGGAGACCGGCAAGCGCGCGGATATCGTGGTGAGGTCGGCGCATACGGCTGAAGCTTATCCCTCCAACAACCCGCTCCACTTGCTGGCATTTACTATGGGAACGGGCAGTGTGGATACGGTTCTGGTCAACGGAGAGGTCGTCTTCAGCGGAGGACGCTCAACCAGAGTGGACGAGATCGAGGCTTACCGGAGTGTCTCCGAATCTGTCGCCGCGCGAGCGAAACGGCTCAGCATAGACCTGCAACCCGAATGGCCTATTATGGGCTGAGGATTGTCGCAGGCAGGGTGTCCGCGAGCCTGTTCACCGCTGCCGGAGAGAACGCCCTCGGTCCGATAACGGAACACTTTAGTGATGCTGCCGCGACTGCGAATCTCAGGCACCACTCAAATTCACTTCCGTTCAGCCTGCTGCTGATGAAGGCCGCCGAGAATGTCGCCCCGGCGCCACAGGTATCTGCGACATCCAGTACAGGAGCCTCGACGTGAATGGCAGCGCCGTCTTCCATCCCGCGCCGGTGCTCCCTTCCGGTAGCTCGTCAACCACCAGAACCCTTGCTGGCGTTATCATTCCAAAGCAGACGACCCTGCGCGCCACCCCACTGTCGTGACGTAGTATGCCTGAAATCGACCGAGTGCCCATACTTCTAACATCCGCATTACACAGACCAGTTGCCTATGGAGATAATCTTACCATTGCCTCGACAAGTCGGAATCCTCAGCGGTAAGGAGCCTCCATTAGTTCCGGGCGCGCGCTTGGTCCCGGCGGTTGCGCTTACGCTCGTGGGCAGAGAGTTCCGCCTTGCGCAGACGAAGATTCAAGGGTGTGACTTCAAGCAGCTCGTCGTCCGCAATGAACGCCAGCGCTTCCTCGAGGCTCATCCTCACTGTGGCGTTCAGGCGCTTGGCAATATCGGCAGTCGACGACCGTATGTTTGTCAACTTCTTCTGCTTGCAGACGTTAATCTCGATGTCCCCGTCACGACGGTGCGAGCCGATAATCATCCCCTCATAGACCATAATGCCCGGATCGATGAATGTGTCGCCTCTTCCCTGAGCATTGAGCAGACCGTAGGTGACGGCGGTTCCCCCCTCAGACGCCACGAGCACTCCGCCGCCGTGTGATTTTATGTCCCCCTCCATAGGTTCGTATGAGGTAAAGAAGCTGCTCTTTACACCATCGCCCCGAGTGGTCTGAAGAAAGAAGGCATTGAATCCGATCAACCCGCGGGTGGGTATCTTGTACTCTAAATCTACATAGCCGTTATCGTCGTAGCGCATGTCGCGGAGTTGTGCCAGATGCGTAGAAAGGTACTCGGCAAGCGCGCCCACATACTGCTCGTGAGTGGTGATATTCAGGATTTCGTATGGTTCGTATTCCTTGCCGTCAATCATCTTGGTGACCGGAATGGGCCGCGACACCTGAAACTCAAACTGTTCCCGGCGCATCGTCTCTACCAGAATCGACAGATGCAATTCACCGCGTCCGGCGACGACGAACACATCCGGACTGGATGTGGTGTCTACTCGCAGGCTGATGTTAGTTCGTAACTCTCTCATCAGTCGTTCATGAAGATTTCGGGAAGTGCAGTGAATTCCGTCCTTGCCCATGAATGGGGAAGTGCTCACGCCGAAGGTCATGCTCACCGTGGGTTCGTTGATGTCGATTGTCGGCAATGCCTCCGGGTTCTCGATCGAAGTGATGGTGTCGCCGATAGATACACCATCTAGCCCGGAAACCGCAACGATGTCTCCTGCGTAGGCTTCGGATACCTCAACCCGCTCCATGCCGCGGAACACGAAAATTCGCTCGATGTTATGCGTACTTATTTCGTCATCGCGTCCTAGCAGGGCGACATCATCCCGCATCCGTAGCGTTCCGTTGGATATGCGGCCTATCGACACCTGGCCCAAATAATTGTCGTAGTCCAGGGCTGCCACGAGCATCTGCAGCGGGGCATCCAGATCGCCGCCTGGCGGTGGGACAGACTCCACAATCGCGTCGAAGAGAGGCTGCATGTCCGTTCCAAGTATGCCAGGGTCGGCGGTGGCGTAGCCGTCGCGCGCCGATGCGTATAGTACCGGGAAGTCAAGCTGATCCGCTTCGGTTGCCAGTTCCAGGAACAGGTCCTGGATCATCGTGACCACTTCGTCCGCCCGCGCTTCGGGGCGGTCTATCTTATTGATGACAACCATCGGCGTGACATTCTGCCGCAGAGCTTGGCGAAGCACGTATGTCGTTTGTGGCATCGGCCCATCCACCGCGTCCACCAGCAGCAGGCAGCCGTCAGCCATATTCATGACTCGCTCCACTTCGCCGCTGAAGTCGGCGTGGCCCGGCGTGTCGATAATGTTAATCCTCACATCTCCATAGGAGACCGAGGCATTCTTGGCGAGGATGGTGATTCCGCGCTCTCGCTCCAGTGGGTTGGTATCCATGATCAGGGTACCGACCTCTTGGTGGGACTTGAATACCTTGCCCTGCTTCAACAGCGCATCCACAAGGGTCGTCTTTCCATGATCGACATGGGCAATAATGGCAAGATTCCGTATATTCTCGTTCTTACAATCGGTCAAAATTAAGCACTCCGAATATTTTTCGCCCACGCTCGCACATTCCTGACCGCCTATAATCATCTCAAAGAATGTGGAAATGTTGATTAGGGCTTACAGACAACAATGAAACTCGTCCGCCATTGTGTCCCTTGCGACAACTTTGATGTCAATAGATATCGCCACAGGTTAGAATTTCCACGATTTCACTGGAAACCTGCGGCCCAGTCCCCGCTCGATCTCCCTCCATTTGCGCTCTTCATCCGGTGTGATGAAGGTCACCGCCTCACCCGAACGTCCCATGCGGCCGGTGCGGCCTACTCGATGCGTGAAGAGCAAGTCCGTGTCTGGCAGGTCAAAGTTGATGACCCGTGAGACACCGTCAATATCCAGGCCTCGCGCAGCCACATTCGTTGCCACAAGAGTTGGTGTGGCACCGGAACGAAAGTCTGTCATCACGCGCTCGCGAGCATTTTGGCTCAGGTTTCCCTGGAGCGCTCCAACCGAATAGCCCAAATCATCGAGCTGCCTTGCCAGCTTTTTGACGCCGCGCTTGGTCCTTCCGAAGACGATCACCGGAGAGCCGTCCTGCTCGTCCAGAAGCGTCCGAAGGGCCCTTATCTTCTCATTCGGGCGAATAGCAAAAACCAAGTGCTCCACACTTGGCGCCGCTCGCAGGTCCGCGTCAACTTCCACCCTCACAGGGTTACGCAGGTGCTTCTTGGCAGTGGTTGCCACCCAGTCCGGCAAGGTCGCGGAGAGTAGAGCGGTCTGGCGATCGGAAGCTGTCTGGCTTAGGATCGCCTCAACGTCTCTCGCAAACCCCCTGTCCAGCATTTCATCCGCCTCGTCAAGCACGAGAAATCGGACTGCGCTCAGATCAAGGGTTCCCTGCCGCAAGTGGTCGAGCGTGCGCCCAGGCGTCCCGATGATGATTTGCGCTCCGTTCCTCAACTCTGCTTCCGGCTTGTCGGAGCGCCCGCCGTACAATAGCGACACTCGCAGCCGTTGCTTTGAGCATAAGGCATTGGTCACATCCGCCACCTGGATGGCAAGCTCGCGGGTGGGCACCAGAACCAACGCTTGGACACGCCCGGTCGTCGGGTCGCATACCTCGGTGAGTGGTATTGCGAAGGCCAGTGTCTTTCCCGAACCCGTACGCGCCTGTCCAATAAGGTCTTTGCCGTCGAGAAGCGGCGGAATGGACTTGGTCTGAATGGGTGTGGGTTGCGAAATGTTCATCGAGGCAAGCGCCCGTCTGGTAGCGGGCCTCAACTCGATACCGGGAAGCACTCCATCATATGAAGAGCCGAGCTTGTCATCTCGGTTGTTCGCGTCATGCGTCTTACTCGCAGGTGCGTCGGGTCTGTTGGACTGGTCGTTCCGGCGAGCATTGAAACAAGAGCGACAGTACACCGGCCTGCTGGGATTTGGACGGAACGGGACCGTCGTGGACTCATTGCAGTCGGCGCAAATGACGGCATGGCGCTTTAGGTGGCGGGAAGAACGCGGACGCGTGCTTACGGATTGTAAAGACATACGGATACAGACTCCTAGGTCAAGAGGCGTCAATACAGGCAAATCTGCTTGGGACAGCCCGGCAAGAAAGTGCTAGATGAAAGGCACTGTGTGGAAACTTGGAGGAATAGTGAATACCTTGTGGGCTAATTTGGGTTGGACTAATTTAGGAAGGTTGATTTGAATCGTAAAATCATTCTACCAGATTGACCTATGCGGGGAATATAGTTTATTGAAATGTTCATTGCCGAAAATCGCCCACCGGTAAGAATCGCCTACCGGCTAGTGAAAGACTCTCCGGAAACGCCCGCATCCTCTGAGCAGGTGAATCAGTCGGCCAGCAAGACATAGACCGCCGCAGATGGGCTCAGGTCGTTGTGCGTATGACCCTTGCCGCTGACATCTTCCATCAGCCGGATATCCCCGGCCCGCAGCACCCGCTTCGCGCCGTCGCTGGCTCCGATTTCCACCTCGCCGTACAGATGGATGATCAGCCTGCGCTCCGGCAGAGGATGAAAGTCCATTTGGCGAGACCCGTCGAATTCCTGCACCCTCACCTCGGATACGCTGATCAGTGCCCCCAGTTCCGGATGCTCCTCCAGTTTCAGGTCCTCGATGTGGCTCTCGCCATCGCCGTCCGAAAATACCCTGTATATTGCCATTCTGCCTCCTCCACAATTCTGTAATTGAAACCCCGGTAAACTCTGTGCCAGCCGTAGATCAGAGCAATAGCATCTTTACGACACATCTTGCGCTTCGTCACCTTCCACCCGTTTTCACCACATCTGCTGTTACGGAGAAAAATCTAGTATAACGGACATCTCTCTAACCGCAGGCCGGTATGACTTCTTCGCCGAACAGCCGTATGGCGTCCATTATCTTCTCGTGAGGTGGTCCCCCCGAGTGGGCGTGACGCAGACGTAGCAAGAAGTACTCCGCGCCCACGGCCTCGCTCCAGCGCTGGAATTCTGCCACACACTCTTGCGGCTCTCCCAGTATCAGCCGGTCCGCTCCCAGGTTGTCCGGGGTAATCTCGTCCTCCGACCGTATGCTGCGGAACTCCGACAGGCCGTTGCGCCAGTAATACTTGTAGGCAGTCATCACCTCCGGCCCGTACACCGCCTCAGCCTCCGCGTGGGTCTCAGCAACCCATGCGTCCCGCATCAGCGCCACCATCGGCTCCCGTCCCATCTTTACCGCCTCATCACGGTAGGCATCAACCAGCTTGATGGTGTTGGCAAGATTCGTGCTGGGTCCGGCAACGAAACCGTCAGCCATGCGTCCGGCCCGGCGCGCTCCTCGCGGCGTGCTGGCTCCAATCCACAGGGGAGGCGCAGGCTTCTGGAAAGGACTGGGGCGGATGTGCAGGTTCTCCAGTTGGTGGTACTTGCCGTGGAATGAGAAGGGTTCCCCGCTCCAGCAGTGGCGGATAATCTCCATCCCCTCCTCGAACCGGCCTACACGCTGGCCTATAGGCACCTCGAAGGCTCGAAAATCCGCCTCCTGGTATCCTAGACCCACCCCCAGGATGAATCTCTCCTTGGACACCAGGTCCAGCGTAATCACATCCTCTGCCAGATGTACCGGATTGTGTAGCGGCAGTAGGATTACCGACGTGCCCACGTTCAAGGTGCTCGTGTGGGCGGCCACCGCCGTCGCCACGATCAGAGGTGACGGTAGGAATCCGTCTCTATCCTGGTGATGCTCGCCGAAGAAGCAGGAGTCGAAACCCGCCTCTTCAGCAAGCCGCGCCTCGGCGATAACCTCGTCTATCCGTTGGTCCAGCCGCTCGCCCCTGGGCGGGTCGGCGATGGAGCTATAAATGCCAAACTTCATATCCGGTCTCTCCAATTCCGCTATGTACCGAAGCTATCGTGCGAGGGTCGAAAACTCCCGTCACCATGTCTTCCCCGAATTGACCGAAACGACCGATTGATCCGCGCTTCTCATTTTTTCACACTGTACAGAAAATAACGCAAAAGCGGATGCGCCAGAAGTATATCATTGAGTCTGAATTGGCTTTCAGGGTGATTGTCGCCAACAGAAAATTGCATTAGTCCCTCCCCCAATTAAGGACTGATAGGAGTAGGTAAAGGTTGATTTCAGTACATAACATATCCATTTTGTCATTCTGAACGCAGCGCAGCGGAGTGAAGAATCTGAAATATCTGTCATAAGATATGCCTATTCGTAGTCAAGGACGCCAGATTCCTCACTTCGTTGGGAATGACAGCAGAAATCTGAATCCCTTGAAGCGCAACGGCATTACATTTGAAATGCCAGATACCTACCCTTTTCAGCCCATCAAGGGGAAAGAGCCTTTCCTGAGCTTGCCGAAGGGATGGGGATTGAGATGGATTATGACCAACACTAACAGGTCGTCGTAGGCTGCTATTTGTACATGCGTTAGGTACAATAGTGTCCCCGCTCACTTTCTTGTCATTCCGAACGCAGTGAGGAACATAAAACCGTTGCATGCAAAATGCAAACCTGTTGCCACCCCTAGATTTCTCGCTCCGCTGGAATTGACAGGAGTGAATTGCATTTGTGAAGCATGTGCCCGACTATGATCAGGTATCGTCTTGTACAAGAAAGCGCTGCATAACAGCAACCTAAAGGAGAACGTATCATGGCGAACAAAATCCGCTTGGGCTATATCGGCGCGAATGTTAACTCAACCTGGGCGTCCCAGTCGCACTTCCCCGCAATACTTGCCTGTCCTGATGTCGAATTTACCGCAGTCTGCACCACCCGGCCCGAGAGTGCTGAAGAAGCTCGCCAGGCCTTTGGCGCGAAGCTCGCCTTCCACGATTTCCGCGAAATGGCAGTGTCGCCGGAGATTGACGCGGTTGCCGTGGTCGTACGGGTCCCATCGCACTACGAGCCAACCAAAGCCGCCATCGAAGCCGGGAAGCATGTCCTCACCGAGTGGCCTCTGGGGAAGAACGCCGCCGAAGCTGAGGAACTTGCTGCTCTCGCCCGCAGCAAGGGCGTGCGAACCGCCGTAGGGCTTCAGTCACGAGTCAGTCCCGCGCTGCTGTATGTCAAGGAACTGATCGAGGACGGCTACGTGAGCGAGGTGCTGTCGTGTCATGTGACCACCATGCGCGGTGGATCGGTGGAACGCTCTTCCAGCGATACCTGGCAGCGCGACGTCAGTCAGGGCGCGAACACCCTGACCATCGCCAACGGACACGTCATTGACGCGCTGCGCTTTGTAGCAGGCGACTTCACCCGCGTGGCATCCATGGTTAGCACTCAGGTAGAGCAATGGTACGAGACCGACACCGAGCGGTTTGTGGAAGTTACATCCCCGGACAACGTGCGAGTCAGTGGACAGTTGGAGAGCGGCGCGGCAGCGTCCGTCCATGTCGGAGCCGTCCCTTGGGCTGGCAGCGGGTTCCGGATGGAGATATACGGGAGAGAGGGCACGCTGGTAGTAACAGGGAGTGTCTCGTCGCAGCGCGGCGAGATGCTGCGGATACGGGGCGCGCAAAGAAGCAATGAATTGCAGGACCTAACTATACCCGAGCGATTCGTCTATGTACCGTCCGACTTTCCACGGGGCGACCCATTCAACGTCGGGCAACTGTACACCTTGTTCGCCGAGTCGATCCGAACCGGACAGGAGCGCCTGCCAACCTTCGACACGGCGGTTGACCTGCATCGTTTCATCGACATCATAAATCAAGCGTCGGACACGGGTAGGGAACTGCCGGTTATATAATGCGACGTTTCCTCCGCTCAGGAACGTACAAGCGTTACGCCTGCGGAAAGGAGGTTCCCTGATTCCTTGCGCGCCGGTGTTCCAGCGTTCGATGTGTATCTAGCCGGAACCCAATGCCCGCACACTAGCGACTCCAGCAGCGCCCTCGACGTCAGTGAAATTTCATCTACAGCCCGGTTGAACGCCTCTTCATTCGCGCGAGACGGCTTGCAATAGCCGCTAATCTTCCGCACGAACTGCAGCGCGGCAGCGTGCAGTTCGTCGTCGGTGGCGGGCGTGTCTAGCCGTCTGAGCGTTTTGACCATCGTGCAATCCGGTTGTCACCATGCCCTTCAGGAACCTGAGCCTGCGGTCAGGTCTAACTGCATCTCCCTGACCGCGTGCTCCACAAGCGCCGGATAGTCGTTGGCGGCGCGGTTGACTTCTTTGGATACCGCATGGTGTGCAACCTCGGGCCATTCTGAGAGCTGTACCAGCACGAGCAGATCCTCTGCATCGGCATCCGGGTCGAGCCATCCTCGGTACATTTCGGGCTGCAGTATCACCGGCATCCTGTGATGTACGGGAGCAACCAGATCATTCGCGGCGCATGTTATGACGACGCAGGTATCGACGTCCCCGTCGTCCGCGCGCTCGGTGGACCAGATGCCGGCGAAGGCAACCGGCGCACCGTACTCCCTGTGGAACCATACCGGCGTCCTGCGGCCGGATTCATCTCTCCCCCATTCGTAGAAGCCGCTTGCGAGGATAAGACAGCAGCGCTCTCTGAACGGCTGCCGGAAAGACAGCAGCCGATGCACCGTCTCTGCGCGGGTGTTGAACAGCGGGCGGCTGCTTCCCCTGGAGCGCGGATGACGCGCGCCCGTCATACCCCAGTGCAGAAGTCTGGCGGTATTCTCGCCGGGCTGATCTTCACTCGACGACGAATGCACCGTCAGCACGGGGACCGTGGGAGGGACGTTCCAGCGCGGGGAGTAGATGTCCTGCATTATCGAGAGGTCGAAGTTGAACTGCTCGGCGAGCGCGTCCAGTTCCGCCAACAGACCGAATCTACCGGACATAGAGAGTCTCCTGGCAACTGATTCGCTTCAAATGAATGAGCGGAGGCGATGCTCCCATCCTATTGTCGCAAGTTATGTCGCAAGCTAGGTATAGAAACGTAAGGCGGCTCTGTATAATAAGTCGAAATTGCACAAAAATTAGGCTTTGCACGAAAAGTCGCGGTTGTCACATAAAGCAGCGCTATCGTCACGGAAAGTGTGCGCCGCACGGAACACCCCGCGCTGGCCTATCGTACATCGTAGGTGTTAGACTCCGCGCGTACTTAGGGCCGAAAGCTCACAAAATATCGATTGCGGAGGGGCCGCAAAACGCTCGCTCGCGCAGCCAAATACAGTCGGCAAATCACAAATGGGACGACATGGGAATTGACGGGTAGGCGAGCTGGGCGGAAAATGTGCAAAGGCTTCCCAATTACCCATCAACTCCAAGCCTCCGGCAGTTGAGAAAGTAATCTTACCCGTTGCCAGCCGTATGGCGGCTCAGGAAAACTCCTGTGCAGTAATCTCTTTTGAAAACCGCACAGCAGCGAACCGTCCCGAACGGGTAGATAAGTCAGATCCATTACGACATCAACATCGAGAACAAGAACTGTCTCAACTCGCCGGAAGAATCCTGCACTACTCAAATCAAAGAACGCGGCACGCTACCGAGTGATTAAACCTCGCGCTATCCTGAACTGTATTCGGGGTTCTTGCCAACTGTGAGTTATATCGACATTGAGCACACGGTACGACGGGTGATGAAGGAAGCCGGGATGCCGCTTTCCGAAGAGGAGAGAACATCGCAGCGACTCAGGAATGGATCGGGATTAACGGAACGCGGAAGACGTTAATGTTCACCTATCTTTGTCAGTTTGAGAAAATCCTCGCCGCCTGTCCTTAACTCGCGCCTTTGAGAGCAACAACAGTCGAGCGGGACGTAATATAGACAGATGTCCCGCGCCAGACCTCGGCTCCTGCCTGGACCACTTTCTTAAACTCGACAACCTAACGCCAATACAGGACAATCGCTCGGAGAAAGTGTCTTGTGCCGATTTTGTTCTGACACGCTACAATGACTGTAGCAACGAATGGCATCTCCACCGCACTTAATTTACTGAGGAAGTGAAAGTCATGCAGAAAGTGCTGCACTTGAAGACCGCTGTGCTGCCTAGGAGGCAAAATCGAAATAGTCGATAGAGAGCTACCAGTCGGGGAATCCGCCGACGTTGTCGTGTTCTATCCGGCAGAACCGGCTCGTCGGTCCGCTGTTCACATCCTCGACGAAGCGCCCGGACATCTGCTCTTCAAATCGGCTGAGGAAGTGGACTCGTACTTGAGGGAAGAGCGAGCGTCGTGGAACGGTTGAGTATTCCAACGACGGGTCCCACATACCTCGATGCCGCCGCATTCATTTACAGCGTGGAACGTTCGAACCTTATCGCACTCTGCTTGATCCGGTATGGCGATAGGCGCAGAGCAGACAACTTACCGTCGTCAGCAGCGAACCGGTTGTCCTCGAAACGCTCGTCAAGCCTCTTCGTGACGGCACCCGCGTCTTGGATGGACTATTTAGGTCGATCTTGGACTCGAATGAAGTGAGGTTGATCCCAACCGCACTCGCTCTATGGGAACAAGCTGTGGAGATACGTACCGCGACAAGACTGAAGGTGCCCGATTCGCTTCACCCGGCGTCAGATATATCAGATATAAATGCCAAATGCAGTCTTTTCATCACGAACGACAGCGACTTTCGGCGTGTGCCTGATTTGCCGGTCGTGATCCTGAAATATTTTATGGAGGAATAGAACGGAAACTGATAGCGACGCACTCATGACCACCGAAACCCTCCCCGAAATTTCTATGACTGCACCGGCCACGCGCAATCGCAGAGCACGCGACCTAACTGGTCGAGAAGAAACTGCCGGATACATAGAAGCCTACGAGGTCAACGCTCTGCTCCGCGCAGCTCCCAATCCCAGGGCGCGACTCCTGATGATGATTGAATGGCGAGCGGGACTGCGAGTGTCCAAGGCGCTGGCGCTTGAGGTCGGCGACATCTCGCTCGCTGTGGAACTTCCGACACTCCGCGTCCGGCAGAGCAAGGGCAGGAAAGCTCGCATAGTTCCGATGCATCCGGAGCTGTACTCCGCGCTCTCAAGCAACCTTCAGTTCGGCAACATCGCTGCCGAAAACAAGATAGTAAAGGCATCGCGCTCGACGGCGGACCGTTGGATACGGGAGGCGACCGCTGGCGCGATCGCTCCCCCTCCAATCATGCGCTGCGACACAGTTACGACCGCCATTTGCTGACCAGCGGCATCCCAATCAACTATCTGTCGCGCTGGCTGGGTCACAGTTCGATCCAGACGACCCTGATCTATCTGAAGCTTTGCCGGACTCGACCGGGAATTTGGCTATGGTGCCGTAAACGGTATGCCTCCTCTTTTGGGCTCTCAAGCCCGTTCTTGTTCAGATAAGGCTACACCGTCTGATCCATTTGCACACTTTTGAGGTTACATCCAAGCGTGAAACCATAATGGAATACGCCCAGGAGGAGGTGCGTGGCGTTGCTATGCCCAAGTTTTGTGCCCTATAATGACCGGCGAACCATATGAAAATAGACATCTGCATCGGCCGCTCTTCGTATTTTCATCTCCACACTACATCATCCATTCAACAAGTAGGTCAACGATGAGCAGCAACGATATTGCAATGATGGCCCACCTGATGCGGCGGGCAGGCTTTGCGCATCACGTGAAGAACTTGGAGAGCGGCTTGCCGCAGGCAACGAAACCACACAGGGCGATATTCTACAACCAAACGAAACCGCTTATCTGTCCTGAAAGTCTTGCTAATGAGAATGAATCCATTTGGCTTTCCGAAGGCGCTGCCATTCATTCTGGCAGCAGCAGCAGCGGTTAGTTGCGGCTCTGAGGACTTTAGCATTGGTTACAGCCGTAATTCCGCCGCGAGTCCGGAGCAAATGCTCGATCCTAACACCGTAATTCCATTCGTGAACGCGGCAAGCTACGCGCTCGAGGACGGCTACGGTGTCTGGAACGACCGACCCGGCGTGGTCATATTCGACTACAACCGGGACGGATACATGGACTTCTATGTGACCCAGATGGCCGGCCACGCGAACATCCTTTACCGCAACAACGGCGACGAGACATTCACCGATGTCGGCGAAACGGCAGGAGCAGCCCTTAAGGACGCTCACGGCACCGGCACGGTCGCATGCGACATCAACAACGACGGATTTCAAGACCTGTATGTCGGCTCGTGGGGCAACCCTGCGGACGATCTCGGCTTCAGGTCGCCGCAGCAGGGCAACTTGGACGCGCTGCTTCTGAACATGAAGGACGGCACTTTCGCGGACATCACCTTCGCGGCGTTCGGCGCCTCCGTGAACGCGCGCTCCGCCGCCAGCGTAGCCTGCGCCGATGTCAACAACGACGGCTGGCTCGACATATTCGTTGGCAACCTAATGGACCAGGACTTCCGACACTTCGAAGACCTGAATCATCCCGGCCACTACAACACGCTGTTTCTGAACAACGGTGACCTGACATTCGAGGACATAACGGAGACGGCGGGCGTTCTCGGTCCGCAGATAATGATGCGTTATCCGGACGGCAACCCTGTCAGTTACAGGTATCCGGAGACCGGAGATACATACGAGGGGTACAACCCGGCAACCATAGACGCGCAGGGCAATCGTGTAGGCGAGCCGACCGGACAGACTCACGCAGTGCTATTTTTCGATTTCGACGACGATGGCGACCAAGACTTATGGGTTGCCAATGACGCGGACAGGTTGCATTTGTACCGGAACGACTCCGACACCGCTGGAGTCAGGTTCACACCGATGGCTCGCAGCCTGGGCATAGACAAGGTTGGCGCGTGGATGGGATTCGCTGTAGGTGACATCGATGGCGACACTGACCTCGATGTGTTCGTTCCTAATGTGGGCTTTCACCCGCTGATACAGCCGCCCAGACAGGTGCCGCGCGGCACTTGCGAATACTTCGGCAGATTCGCAACCGGCACATGCTCCCACTTTCTACTGAGTAACGGCGGCGAGGGAAGGTTCGTTGATGTAGCAAACTCGACAATGGTCGCGCCCAGCCCCTGGTTTCCGCCTATATCTATGGACCCGTCAACCATACATCCCGATCATAAAATCCCAACCGGTATCGCCGCATACGACTTCGGCTTCGGCGCTACCTTCTTCGACTACGAGAACGACGGCGATCAGGACCTGTACTGGTTCGGTTCTACGATGGGCAGAGGGGGAGGACCCGACGGCCACATTTTCCCGGCGGCAGGGCGCATGCTGCGTGGTGACAACACGGGTGCGTTCGAGGATATAACGGTTCGCGCCCGCCTGCTGGACATAACCCATGTGAGCTACGAAGGGCTGGCGGATGACCCTTTGGCGCGCGCAAATCCGGAGGCGCTTAAGGCGAGGCGCATAGATCGTCAGATGCACGAGAATGGCAAGGGGCTGGCACACGGAGACCTGAACGGCGACGGTTTCGTCGACTTGATAGCCACCAACAGCAGCGGTGACATATACATACCCGGTTTGCCCGGCGGTCCGCCTGCCACCGCGCCCAGGACTGGACCGCTCTTTGTTTGGCTGAACGGACACAACGCGAACCACTGGATTACGCTTCGGCTGAAAGGACGCATGGCGATCGACGGCACGGGCAGCAATGCTGACGGCATTGGTGCGCGCGTATATCTCACTGCGGGCGGGCGCACCCAGGTGC
Organism: Chloroflexota bacterium; assembly: GCA_009840355.1. NCBI lineage: Bacteria > Bacillati > Chloroflexota > Chloroflexota bacterium. The sequence goes on along the minus strand of VXNZ01000028.1, from coordinate 7,156 downwards.
AGGAAGCGCGTGCCGGTTCAAGTTACCTGTCAATGGACAGTATCGACCTCGAATTCGGGCTTGGCGTCAATGATGAAGTCGAAGAAATCAAAATTTTCTGGCCGAGCGGCAGAACGCAAGTCATCGAAGACATTAAGTCCAATCAGGTTATGACCATAGAAGAGCCGAAGGAATGAAAAATGCGGGTTGCAGCTATCTTCCGTAATTCGGCAACGACATATTGACTATTGAACTGCATGATGCTTTAATATGCGCGTTACATTCAAGAATCGCAATTCGTATATACGCTTCCCCATCTATGACGTTGATTTGGTGTCTGATTCTCTTGGTCAACCAGGGAGGATGAAAGAATGAAACTCAAGCCCCTATTTCTTTTGAGCATCGTCGCTTTAGCCGCACTTTTCGCCGTGGCATGCGGTTCTGCGCCCGAGGAAGTTGCCGCTCCCGCAGCACCGGTGGCGCCCGCTCCCGCAACGGCGGCTCCTGCCGCCGCGGCCCCAGCGCCTACTAGCGCTCCTGCACCAACAACTGCGCCTGCTGCTGCGCCTGCCGAATCCGGCGGTGGCGGACAGTTAAAGGTCGCCATGCGTACACTCGGTAACGCTCAAGGACTGCCAAGCCAGGCTTCCGGCGGCACAGGCGACACCATACCCGGACTAATCGGTCTGATGGAAAGTCTGACCGAGCGCAAGAAGGCAGACCTGCTTTTCTATCCTCATCTTGCAGAATCCTACGAAGTCGAGCCGGACCTGTCGAAGATTTCAGTCAAGTTGCGCGAGGGAGTGCAGTTTCATCATGACTGGGGTGAGATGGGCGCGGAGGATGTCAAGTGGAGCTTCGGCGACGCAGGTGTGGAGAACCAGGAATCCGTGTTCGGCAATGTCGGCTACCTGCATGAGTACCAAGAGCCTCATGTAGTTGTTGACCAGCACACCGTAGAATTCCCGCTCAAGAGCTTCACATCGGAGTTCGAAGGCGCGATAATCGGGCTTGTCTTCGTGTACAGTAGCAAATACATCAATGACATGGGACGCGACCATGCTTTCCAGAACCCTGTCGGCACCGGTCCCTTCCAGATGGAGAGCTGGACGCCTAATGACGAGTTCATTGGCAGCACATTTATGGACTACTGGGACACGCCTGCATCCTTCGGCGAACTCAGCGTAAAGGAAATTCCGGAAGACTCAACTCGCGTTGCGCTCATCAAGACAGACGCTGTGCATATCATAGACCCCGTGCCGTTCAGCTTCCTGCCGGACCTGCTGGATGTTGGCATGGTAGCGAACAGCGACAACCAGGGTGGCGCTACACAGGCAATCACATACAGCGGCAACTTCTGGATGTTCGAATATCCTGAAAACGATAACAAGAATCGCGATGGTCAGCCAGTTACGCCGCGCCCGGGCTTCGAGCCGGATGACGAGCATCCATGGATTGGCGACCCCAATGATCCCGCCCGCATGGAGTCGGCGCGGCTGGTGCGTCATGCGCTGTCTCGCGCAATCGATCGCGACCTTATCGTCGAAGAGGTTCTGCTAGGAAACGGCTTCCCCGAGTACATCAATTTCTACTCCAGCTCACTGCCGGAGCATAAGGAAGAATGGATAATCCCCTACGACCCTGACGGCGCAGTGGCAATGCTCGAAGAGGCTGGTTACCCGGTTGAGGACTTCCCCGCATTCCAGATTTATGTGCAGCAGCTTCCGAATGTGAACTTTGAGGTATTCGACGCCGTTGCCACAATGTGGATTAACATCGGACTGGATGTAACGGTGGACAGCACGGCATATCAGGCATTCAGGCCACGCTTGGTTGACCGTGAGTGGAACGGCTTGACTTCCTGCTGCGCCTGGCCCGGATGCGGCGGTCCTCTGCTTCTTATGGACCAGCCAAGGCTGGCAGCGCGTGAAGGCTCGACCATCGGCGAGGGCGACTGGAACCCCGGCTTCGAGGTTCTGGAAGTGATGACCTATGTGAACGAGGTCGAAGCGAATCCTCTCGACGAAGAGGCTAGGGTCGCCGCCAATATCAAGGAAGCCGACTTCTTCTATCACTGGATGCTTTCTACGGGCGTGGTGCATGCCGACAATCCGGTCTGGGTGAACCCGAAGTTCGTAGAAGGCTGGGAAATGGAGATTACCGGACTCTTCAATAACCTCGAAACTATCACGCTCAAGCAATAGATACACCTACTACCGCCTTAAGGGTTCTTGACCACTGAATCACATATCCTCTCCTTACCTTCTTGGAGGGGATACTGTTAAGACCTACAATTTGGGCACGAGAGACTATGGCGCGATTTTTGCTGCGGAGGCTTGGCTATTCACTCGTAACCATCATCCTCGCTACCGTTATCGTATTCGCCCTTTCACGAATGTCGGGCGACCCACGCCTCCTATATCTGAATGCCTTCTCGCATGTGGGTCCAGAGGTTTGGGAAGCTTGGGGGGTGAAGCTTGGACTGGACAAGCCACTACCGTTACAGTACCTGTACTGGCTGCGAGACATCCTGCTGGGTGACTGGGGCGAGTCTATCGATACTGGCATCCCTGTATGGACTGCCGTAACGGATAGATTGCCTCTCACACTGAAACTCACGGGCGGGGGGTTTGTATTCGCGGTAGTCGTCGGTATCCCTTTGGGCGTACTGTCAGGAGTGTACAGAAGCTCCATATGGGACTATATGGGCAGGACCATGGCGGTTATAGGACAGTCGGTGCCTGCGTTCTGGCTTGCGATTGTCTTAATTCTCATCTTTTCCGTCAATCTGGGATGGCTGCCAGCCGCAGGGCAAGGAGGGTTTTCTCATTGGATTATGCCCAGCGTCATTCTCGGTTGGTTCGGCTCGGCAGGCTTTCTGAGACTAACACGCTCCGCGATGCTGGACGTGATGGACTCGGAATATGTCAAACTCGCTAGAGCTAAAGGGGTTAACACTACAACGTTGGTTTGGAAACACGCCTTCCGAAATGCGCTCATAGCGCCGCTGACATACGGCGGACTGCTGTTGGCAGGGTTCGCCACAGGGACGGTGCTAACCGAAACCATATACGCCCTGCCCGGGCTCGGAAGGCTCGCGCTGCAAGCCGTGCTCGCAAACGACTTCCCGATATTGCAGGGTTCGGCCCTTTTCTTCGCATTGCTGTATGTATTTTTCGCATTCATACTGGATATGATCTACGCCCTGATTGACCCGCGCATTAGGTACGATTAAGAGCCGTCTATGCAATTTGAACAACAGCAAGAGCTATTGCAAATCGACCGACCCTCGTTCATTTCGAGGACATATACCAAGTTCCGCCAATGGCCTTACATTCCGGCAGCGATACTTGCAATCTTGGTATTCGCAGCGATAGCGGCTCCGGTTATTTCTCCATACGATCCGGTAAAGGGCGACTTGAGAGCGCGCGAGAAGCCCCCTATTGGCTTCGGGGGTACGACTGAGCACCTATTCGGAACGGACAACCAGGGACGCGACATATTCAGCCGAATCATTCACGGAGCTCGAGTCTCTATGAGCTTCGCCGCGGTTACCATGCTGCTCAGCGTAGCGTTGGGCGCCGTTATCGGTTCAATATCCGGGTACTTCGGCGGGCATGTGGACGAGGCCCTCATGCGCCTCGTTGACCTGCAGAACGCTATCCCGTTCATTCTTGCAGCGCTTGTGGTGGTGAGCGTGTTCGGTGCCAGTTTCACCACGCTGCTCATCATCATTGCGATATTCTCGTGGGGGCCCACAGCGCGCCAGATTAGGGGAGAGATATTGCAGCTCAAGCAGATGGACTATGTGGCGCTCGCCAGGATAGCGGGCGCGTCATCTCCGCGGATAATCTTCAAGCATCTGCTCCCAGGCGTTACCAACACACTCATCGTAGTCGCCACGCTTGGAACGGGGCAGATTATTTTGACTGAAGCCACACTCAGCTTCCTCGGCGTGGGCATCCCGCCGCCCAAGCCTGCCTGGGGCAGCATGGTCTCTTTCGGCAGAAACTATATTGACTCTGCATGGTGGATTGCAGTTATTCCGGGAATTGCCATTGCACTCGTCGTGGTATCGCTGAACTTCCTCGGAGATTGGCTACGCGACTACTTCGACCCTCGTCTGCGACAGATATAGTGCCACACTCAGGTTTCATCACGCGAGAGGAAACGCAGGGATCGTCAGGTCGCTGAACTCCGCGTGTTACACGTCAATCATTTTTGCCGGTCCGTCTCATTCTCCGCCTGCCGGTTCTGCGCCGCTGCCTATACGACAACGCCAACGTGGTTGTCCTGGGACGGGACGAGAGCGGTCATGCACAATGGAACGACAAGATGCTGGACTTCGCTCGTCGGGTGGGGTTCTAGATGCGTCTGTGCAGACCGTACAGGGCACAGACGAAGGGGAAGTTCGAGAGAGGAGTGAAGTCCGTGCGAGGCAACTTCTGGCCTGCGGCGCGCTTCGGCGAGGACGCCGACCTGAACAGGCAAGCGCTGGCTTGGTGCGACGGGATCGCCAACGAGCGAGTGCATGGCACTACGGGCCGAGTACCGAAGGCGATGCTGTCCATTGAGCGGAACCAGCTTGGTGCGCTGCCAGAGCGCTCCAGTCTGAGCGTGTACCTCCGGGAGGAACGCAAGGTGGGCAGAGACGGATACGTTAATTGGGACGGGTCGTGGTACGGAGTGCCGTGGTCGTGGTCAGGGAGCACAGGAGCAGTTGGCGCGATGTACGGAGCGCGAGTGGTTGAAGTGGACGAGATTCGGTTGAATATGAGGGACAAGTCTCGACCTGTGGGAGTGGTGGTGGATGTAGGTGGCAGGATGTTGGTTATAGAGTTGGCTGGTTCTGGCTTCGACCATTTGGGTTGGTTCAAGCGCTTGTCTGCGGAGATTAGAGTGTAGGTAGTGCTGCCGTCCGGTCAGCCACTCAGTACGGCTGCTACTGCTATTGAGCGACTAGACCGCCGTCTATGACAAGCTCGCTGCCGGTGACGAAGGAAGATTCGTCTGAGGCGAGGAAGAGGACGCCGTTGGCGATGTCGTCCACGGTGCCGAGCCTGCCGAGCGGAATGCTGCCGAAGAATGTCTGCAAGCTGTCGGGGTCGGCGAGAACGTCTTCGGACATGGCGGTGACGATTAAGCCGGGGTGGACTGAGTTGCAGCGGATGTTGTCGGCAGCGTACTGGATCGCGGTGGACTTGGTTAGGAGGCGAAGCGCGCCCTTGCTCGCCTGGTAGGCGGGTATGCCGGTTGGGTCGGCGATGATGCCTGCGATGGATGATATGTTGATGATGGAGCCGCCGCCCGCATCTCGCAGCGCGGGAATCGCCGCTTTTGTGCCAAGGAATGCGCCCTTCGCGTTGACCTCAAGGACCCTGTCCCACTGCTCTGAGGTGGTCTCCTCCAAGCCTGTTCGCCTGCCAAGGATGCCGGCGTTGTTGACGAGGATGTCGAGCCTGCCGTAGCGGTCGAGCGCGGTCTGCACCGCGGCGTCCCAGTCGGCTGCGCTGGTTACATCGAGGCGAACGTAGGTGGCGTCTCCGCCAAGCTCGGCGATCTGGGCTTCGATCTGCCTGCCCTCGTCGTCGAGGATGTCGCCGATGACGACTTTCGCGCCTTCTCTGGTAAAGAGCAGCGCTTCTGCGGCGCCCTGTCCACGAGCGCCGCCGCTTATGAGGGCTACTTTGCCATCCAGCCGTCCCATGGTGAACCTCCGCAAGAGTTGTTAGTGGTCAGTTATCAGATATACCAAACAGGATATACAGTATGGCTATGATTTCCCCGTCCCTCTGTATTCATGCGTCCGCGGGAATGGCTACACGTGCGGCGCCGGAGTGCCCGTTGGCAGTTTACCCCAGTTGGCGGAGTCTTGGGTCTAGGGTGTCCCTGAGCCAGTCGCCAAAGAGATTCAGGGACATTACCGTGAACAGAATGGCAAAGCCGGGCATGGTAGCCGCCCACCAGGCATCCACCAAGTGGTCTCGGCCGTCGGCAACCATAGAGCCCCATGCCGGTTCGGGAGGAGGCACACCCGCGCCCATGAAGCTTAGCGTCGCTTCCAGCAAGATAACGATGCCAACCTGCAGTGTGGATATGACTATGACCGTGTTCATAGTCCCCGGAAGCAAGTGGATGAACAATATTCTTGGAATTGACGCCCCGGCAATTCTTGCCGCGGACACGTAGTCCATCGTCTTTAGCTGTAATACCTCGCCCCGCACCTGGCGGGCAAACCGAGGCCATATCCATATTGCCAGAATCCCGATGATCAACTCTAAGGACTGGCCGAATGCAGACACCATTACCAGCGCGACAAGGATTAACGGCAACGAAAGGATAATGTCCACGAGACGCATTATCACCTCGTCGATCCATCCTCCATACCATCCGGATAACAACCCCAGGGAAACCCCCAACCCGCCGCCAATGACAAGCGTGACGGCTGAAACGATTAGCGAGATGCGCGCGCCGAAGACGATCCGGCTCAGGATATCTCTGCCCAATTCGTCCGTACCCAACAGGAATTTGGAACTACCTCCCGCTCTGGTCCCCGGCCCGCTTACCATCTCCAGGGTGTCGCCTAGGTTTATGCCTGGATCCTGAGCGCGGGCATCTTCGAGGGACACCTGGTAGAGGCGTTGCCCGCTCTGCGGCACTTCAACCACCAGTTTTACCGAAGTCCTTGGACTGCCCCAGAACGGTGGAAGGTTTCTTTCCCTCAGGTTGCCGTCGGTTGGGTCATGGGGTGCGATGAGGTTGGCGAGGACTCCGACAACTACCACTCCACCCAGTATGATTATGGGTATGATCGGCAGCCGCCTGAACGTCCGCCATACGGTTGATATGCGGTCAGATGGAAGCGATGGGCTGACCTGGGCTATTTTTGCCACGTTGGTCTCTCGAATCGTCTATGCGTAACGAATTCTGGGGTCGAGGTAGGCATACAAAATGTCCACCAATAATGCGACCGCGATGTAAAGCAGAGTGAAGATGATTACGGTGCCTTGCAACACCGGGTAGTCGGCCTTCAATGTGGACTGAATCGCCAACAGCCCCAGGCCGGGCCAGGCAAAGACCAGTTCTGTCGTGATCGACCCGGCGACCATATTGCCCAAGCTAACTCCGGCAAAGGTTAGAGGCGGAATCACGGCGTTGCGGAGCCCGTGTTTCCATA
>VXNZ01000027.1 GCA_009840355.1 Chloroflexota bacterium | reverse complement strand
GATATTGAGTATAGCAGGACTTGGTTATCTTGTCAACCTTTCCGTATAATTCCCATTTTGAAGGTGGTGCCACTTGCGGCGTTCCGATTCCCCCATCTCATGAAAGTGACATAGCGACTCTGACCGCTCTCTATAACGCCACGAATGGAGATAATTGGAAGCGCAACAGAAACTGGCTATCCGACGCTCCCGTCTCCGAGTGGTACGGCGTAACCGCTGACACCGACGGGCGCGTAGTACGGTTAGGCCTTTACGACAATAACCTGTCGGGCACAATACCTTCCGAGTTGGCCAACCTCTCTAATCTGACCTCGCTCAGCCTCAGTGAAAACCAACTGACAGGGGAGTTTCCTCCGGGGCTGACACGACTCACTAATCTGACACTCTTTTATTTCGACAACAACGCCGGCCTCTGCGCTCCCGCGGACGCCGCCTTTCAAGAGTGGCTACAGTCGGTGGAAGAAGTTCAGGGTGACACTTGCGGCACCGTCCCACCTGACATCTATACAGCAATCCCCGAACATTGCATAGATTCACTTGATGTCGGAGCATCCACTGGAGTCTGGACGAACGAATGTCTGTCCCTGAACAGAACCGAGAATGGCGTCCACTACGCCCGCTACTACACCTTCATTCTCGATAAGCGTTCTGAGGTCGATCTGACTCTGGAATCGCGTACCGACCCGTATCTGATATTGCTCAGCGATACCGGCGAAGTCATAGACCAGGACGACGACGATGATGAGGGGGTCTTCGATCTGACCGCCAGAAATTCAGGTATCAGGGTCGTTCTCGACGCTGGCGATTACATCGTCGAGGCCACAACCTATGAAGGCGAAGCTGCCGGCGAATTCACACTTACTATTGCGGAGACTGTAGTTGTTCCGGAGCAGGACAAGTGTTCATCAGGAACTGTGGTGTCAGACCCGCTCATCAATCCTGGCCTGGTGTCAGACTGCTGGGTGTTGCTGGCATCGCGTGATGCGCTCATAGGCGATGGGCAGGATTACCTGAACTGGGCGATCGATGGCAGAATTGAAAATTGGAGCGGAATCACCGTTGGAGGCTCTCCAGTACGTGTTACGGAACTTCGCCTGTCAGGACACGATCTGGAAGGTGAGATACCTGTTGCGCTCTCGGAGTTGTCCGCCCTTCAGGCGCTCGATCTCAGATACAACTTTCTGAGCGGCACGATTCCCGTTGAACTGACCGGCCTGACCCACCTGAGAGAACTCAACCTCCGTCAGAACCGGCTTGGAGGAGATATTCCCGTGGAGCTGGCAAGCCTTTCCGGTCTGGAAGTGCTGAGTCTCGGCAGTAACGACCTGCAGGGTAAGATACCTCTCGAATTGGCTCATCTGTACAATCTGCGAGTGCTGGACCTTGGCGGCAACGGCCTGCGGGGTAAGATTCCCGTCGAACTGGCTCAGCTGTCCAATCTGCAAGAGTTGGAACTCAACCACAACGATCTAGCCGGTCAGATTCCCTTAGAATTGACGCGACTGTCGAACCTCCAAGTGCTTAATCTCGCCAGCAATGAATTGAATGGTGAGATACCAACAGAGTTGGTTAACCTGTCCAATCTGAGAAGACTAAATCTGGGGGGCAATGAACTCATAGGCGAGATTCCAGTTGAATTGGCTGAGCTGGCTAACCTGGAGTCCCTGGAACTCTGGAATAATCGACTGTCCGGGGAGATCCCGGCAGAACTCGCTAGCCTATCCAATCTCGAATGGCTGGACCTCTACGGCAACGAACTGGATGGCAAGATACCCATTGAGCTTGCGAGTCTTCCCAATTTGAAAGGATTGATTCTAGGAGCAAACGATCTGGACGGGGAACTCCCGGTTGAACTTGCAGGAATGTCCAATCTGCGAACTTTGGACCTTGGCATCAACGAGTTTACAGGAACCATACCGGCGGAACTCGCGCGTCTGTCCAATCTGGATGCCCTTGACCTTCACCGCAATCAACTGACTGGTGAGATACCTGTCGAACTGGCGGGCCTGTCCGGATTGCGATTTCTGGATCTCAGTCACAATCAGCTGAGCGGAAACATACCCGTGGAACTGGCTGGTCTGTCGAATCTTAGGGAACTGAGCCTCAACCACAATCGACTAGACGGTGAGATACCCAGGGAGTTGGCGGATTTGACCAATCTAGAGTGGCTGTTCCTGGACGATAACGAGCTAACCGGATGCATACCGGTCGGCCTTCAGAGCGTTGAGGAGAATGACCTTGGTGAGCTGGATCTTCCTTTCTGCACGGATTCGCCGGATCCTACCGGCTCCTGCATCCAGCCGCTCACAGCCTCCACAGTTGAGGATTGCTGGCCCGTCGACTGCCTGTCGGATAAGGCGGCCAAAGAAGGCACAGGCGACAGGTACGCGCGCTTCTACACATTCACACTCAACGAGGCTGCGGACGTGACGATTACGCTTGAGTCCGATGAAGACACTTACCTCTATCTGCTTGACGGACACGACAGAAACGGGACAGTGCTCTTTGAGGAAGACGATATAGTAAAGGGAGTGAACACGAACTCTAGTCTGTCTGCGTTACTGAGTGCAGGCAACTACACCATCGAAGCTACTACCTACTACGCCCAGAAGAGTGGCGACTTTGAGCTCACAGTCGTGGGCTTGGATTTATCCCCGTAGTATCAGACCAATTGCGCATATGCCTGTCGGTCTATGCAAGAATTTACTCTCAACGCTTGCATTGACGATTCTTAGTCCGCGATAATCGGAGTCCTTCGTCCTGGCATCATGTTGTAGTCTTAGATGCACTGATCCTCTAGGTTGTCGTCTCAGGAATCCATGCGCGCGAATAAGACTCTCTACTTTGCTGCGATCATCCTGTCTCTTGCGGTGTTGCTAAGCATTAGCGCCTGCAAAGATGACTCGCATTCTGCAGTTCCGCCTGTGGATACGATCCATACTACCGTACCAGCGCAGAACGTTGTCTCAGACGCACCCAGAGCTACAGTGACAAATGTACTTGTACCGGCACTTTCCGTCGAATCTCAGCGGACGGCATCGCTGATTGTCCCTCCCACATCTGAACCGACAGCTACCGAATTGCCCGACTCTACATCTTCTAAAGCCGCAACACCAGATCCCACGCCAATAACTGTTGCCGCTGAGAAAGAATCCAGCTCAGGTGCAGAATATGAACGGCGGCGGCATAATGTACCACGAAGGCGGATAGACAAGCCGGACGGGGTGTCGTTGTTCAGCATAAACGTCACAAGTAACTGTTCAGCAATAATGTCACATTATGGAGAATGTGACGTTGAACCAAAAGGAACAGGCAAGGCTTCAGGTACTCAACAGCTTGTTGGCGAAGCATATGACGATGGAGCAGGCATCTGCGCTGATGGGAGTGAGCATACGCCAAGCGTGGCGCATACTGGCGGCATACAGGAAGGATGGAGCAGCCGCAATAGCTCACGGTCATCGAGGTCGCAGAGCGCCCAACGCGACATCGGAGGCAACGAAGGCTATCGTGCTGCATCTGGCGCGCACGCGATATGCCGGTGTCAACCACACTCATATGAGCGAGCTGTTGAGTGAACGCGAAGGCATAGACATAACTCGCAGCACGCTGCGTAGGCTGCTGGTGAGCGCCGGCGAGAACAGCCCTCGCGGCAGGCGTCCACCCAAGCACCGCGTCCGGCGGCAGCGGATGCCTCGCGAGGGGATGCTGATACAGCTGGACGGCAGCTACCACAGGTGGCTGGGCAGGGACGGACCGCAGTTCACGCTGCTGCTGGCAGTGGATGACGCCACGGGGACCGTGGTCAACGCCCTGTTCTGCGAACTTGAGAACACCCGCGGCTACTTCCGGCTGCTCGACGGGCTGATACGGCATCGCGGCATACCGCTCGCACTCTATGTGGATCGGCACGCCGTCTTCAAGCATACGCCTTCGCCGGAGACTGCCGCCGGCCCCACTCAGTTCAGTCGAGCAATGGACGAGCTTGGCATACAGCTGATCTTCGCTCAATCGCCTCAGGACAAGGGACGAGTGGAGCGAACAGCAGGAACCTTCCAGGACTGGCTCGTCAGTGAACTCCGACTTGCGGGCGCGGCCAGCATCGGTGAAGCCAACCGCGTGCTGGGAAGCTTCCTTCCACGCTTCAACAGCCGCTTCAAGGTGCCTGCACAGGAACTGGAAGTCGCCTATCGCTCGGTGGACGAAGGAATGCGCCGGGAGAAGACTCTGTGCTTCAAGTACAAGCGTAGAGTCGCCAGGGACAACACGGTCAGATACCGCTGGCGCACCCTTCAACTGCTACCCGGCACGGACAGGCAGACCTACGCCGGAGCAGCCGTGGATGTGCTCGAAGGGCTGGACGACAGCCTTGCAGTGCAGCACGAAGGGCGCGACGTTCCTTCTCAGGAAGCGCCGCCGCGTCCGAGTGTCCTTCGAGGCTTCGCAGGTAGAACCGCGCACTCACTCATCATCCATCCGTCCACTGTCAACGGCCTGGGTAGTAAGTGGGTGGATAGACTGGCGACTCAGGACACCAACCTCGATGCCGAGCAGCAGGTCGACACCTCCGGTAGCAACGGGACGGGACGAGTTCGCAAAGTTGCGAGTCCGCGGCGCAGGAAACCCACGCCGTTGCAGACGGCCAGGTGGAGGGCAGTGCAGAAGGCTAAGCACAAGGGTCTGTCCATACGCGGGATCGCGCGGGAGTTGGGCATACACAGGGACACCGCGAAGAAGTACATGAACGCTGACAGACCACCTACGTCACCCGCGCGACTGACTGCAAAGGTATCGTAGTCTGGTATTATGACAATCTACGGGGAGGACATTTTCCCTTCGCATTTAACCGGGCATTTTCCCTCAGCAACGACACCGTAGCGGTCCACTATCCCCCCGCCCTTGACACCAGCCGCCTGCCGAGTGAACCGGCCAGACCTCATCGAGTCTGGGCCTGCGGTGTCTGTCGCTGACGGACTTCTGAGGCACATCCGGCTTGCGGTCAGTCATCTGTCCGTCCTTTCTGTAGCGCCCACCAGTGTCGCCCCTCGCATCCTGGCAAGCCTGTGGTCGAAGGTATGCAGAGGAGCGGCGTTCACCCGTTCGACCGCCTTGAGTATCATCAGGTCGGAGAACCCTACGCCTCCCTGGCGATAGCGATATGCTGCTGCTGCAACGTCATCCGAGTCTTCAACAACAAGGCTGTCCGAAGCCGTCAGGGCCAGCAGTGCATCGGCAACCCGCTCCCTGGTGAAGTCGTAGCTGCACTCCAGTACCCAGGCAACCTCGAGGACAACCTCGCGGCAGATGAATCCGGGCTCATCCGGCGTCAGCCCATCAATCAGTTCCCGTGCGGCCTCTCTCTGATCGGGAACGTCGCCCACGAGGTATCGAACGAGCACATTGGTGTCGAGTGCGCTCATTCTTCGGTCGCCCCTTCGACGATCGCGCGCTCCATGTCTTCAAGGCTTACGGCCGGTCCGTCATACTTCAGACTGCCGAACAGGCAGCTGGTTGACCGGACCGGCATTATCAGCACTCCTTCGTCGACTATGACGTAGCGCACCTTGTCTCCGGGCTTCACTTCCAGTGAATCCCTTACGGGTTTGGGCAGCGTGGTCTGGCCCTTGACGGTTATTCTGGACTCGAACATCGAAAACGCTCCTACACCATAAGGCAACAATGTGCCTTACGTTATGGGCTAAAGTAACACCGTGTGCAACATTGCAAGACCTACGCCGCCGCCGCTTCAGTTTGGGGCAGCACTGGGTCGTGTCTCTCACGCCGTGAATGCGCTCTATGTGCCCGGGCTTCCGTCTCACACGCCCGCAGGCGTATCCGGCGCGCCATTCATGAGACGACGGGTATCTTGTCATCTCGCGCGAAGTAAAGCCCTCTACGGCGTTTGAATTGCGACGGCTTTCTCGGAATTTGGCGGCAAGCCGTCGATTTCGCCCGGTCCGGCGATGCCTTCCGTCCACAGACAACAATGGTGTGTCTTCACAATCTCTTTTTAGGCGACTCGCTTGACGTTAATCTCATCCGCTCTCTGCATCACCTGCGCAAGATCAAAGGCCGCCTGCAGTTGGTACCAAGCTGACGCCCCTCCACCGAAAGCCTTGTCCAAGCGCACAGCCATCTCCGGCGAAATGCCAGAGTGTCCATTCAGAACGTCGGATAAGTGCTTACGGCTGACGCCCAGATGAACGGCAGCATCGGTTACGCTAAGGCCGAGCGGCTCAAGGCAGTCGTGCCGAATCGACAGTCCAGGATGAGGTGGGTTTTTCATCGGCATTGTCTGAACCTCCTTAGTGATAGTCAACAAAGTCGACATCTCTCACGTTTGAGCCCTCAAAGCGGAACACGATCCTCCAATTCCCTGAGACCCTTACGGACCACAATCCAGCCATTTGTCCACGAAGGGGATGGAGTCTGTATCCGGGCAGATCCATATCGCTTGGTTGCGCAGCCACATCCAGCCGGGCCAGGATGCGCTCAAACTTGTCCGCAAATTCGGGCGGAATCCGGTGGCGGTCTCCTCGCTCATAAAAGATGGCAAGTCCTCGGTGCCGGAAATTACGAATCATATCTTTTGTGTAACGTATAACCTCTCAGGTGTCAAGCACCTGCAGGTCAGACTTACGTGTCAGACTGTACTAGTCGACTTCAAGCAGGGCAGACGAAAACTTGCACCGCGTTACAGCGTAAGTCTGTTAGGTCGTTGCTAATGAGGGATCACCGTAGCAGGCGTCTATTCCTCGACTAGATGAGCGCCCGTAACCTTCTCATTGAACAGGTTTGGCAGAGTAGGCCCCGAAGATGACGCTACTTTGCGGGAAAATACAACTGCGCGCCTTCATCAGGATAAGAACTCAGCGGTACGCCAGTTTCTGTACATGCTTCATACTCTTGGTCGCTAAGCGGATAATGAGACCGAATTTTAGGAACAAGACGAACTACCACGGCGTTGTATATCATGGCGACCTGAGTGGTTGTTCACATACGGCAAAGCAAAGAATAGGAGAAGTGCGATGAACAGAATCTCGGCAATCCTGATAGCGGTGGCGGCCGTCCTTGCCACATTGGCGGCAGTGTCAATGAACGGAACAGAGGCGGCGGCATCGCCGGACAAAGGTTCGAACCTGAACGAACGAGGCATTCCGGCGTCGTACGGCACCGACGGAACGGGCATCTGGGTGTCGGGCCGGGGCACGATAACGGTCGCGCCCGATCTGGCTACCCTTGAACTGGGAGTGGAGGCCAGAGCGGCGAACGTGTCCGAGGCCAACAGCCAGGCATCGGCGGCAATGGACGCCATAGTTGAAGCGCTCAAGGCCAGAGGCGTCAAGGACGGGGACATTCAGACGGGCCGATTCAGCGTCTATCCTCGTTACAACCGTGTGGAAGAGGAAGTGGATGGCGTTCGTACCAGCAAGGAGGTGCTTACAGGCTACCGCGTCAGAAATAACGCGACGGTAAAGCTGCGGGACCTTGATAGTGTCGGCGAGGTCATAGATGAGGTGGTGACGGCCGGCGGCGATAACGTTCAAATAAACGACGTCAACTTCCGGCTGGAAGACACAAAGCCGAGAATGGCCGAGTTGCGCGAGATGGCGGTCGCGGACGCCAGGTCGAAGGCCGGACATCTTGCTGAGCTGTCCGAAGTCACGCTTGGGCGGCTGATATACATCAGCGAAGGCGCTGCTGGCCCGCCCGCCAGAGGGTTCGCGGGTGGCTCTTCCTGGCCTGCGGCGCCTGCACCTGCACCTCTGAGGGCACCGAGCGTCAGCGGTGGCGAGGTAACGCTTTCCCTCAGCGTTCAGGCTGGTTTCGCCATCTACTAGGGTGGCATAGAAGGCCGAGGGAGATGTCAGTGCGCGCTCTCCGGAAAACCTCGTCCCGAATCTGGTCGGCGCGGACCAGGAGCGTGGTAATCGTGTTAGGCTGCTACCCTGGCCGGAAATCCTCGCAAAAGAACTGCGTAGGAGCCTCTGAAGAAGGCGAAGCGATCTCTGGTCTGCGCCTCACTCAGCTTGGAGCTTCTCCGTGCATCGGGATTCGCGCGCTGTGAGTATCCGGCCTGATAACTACGTACTCCTTCAGGCACGGATGAGTGGCTGGTCCAACGTTTGATTAGTAGGGTCTATGGCTAGCAATTCAGATTCAAAGGGATTCCTGTCCGGTCGTATATGGCCGCTGGTCGTCGCCGTCTTGATGACAAGCCTGTTGGTCTTCATTGCCTGTCTGATGGTTTGGTATTACCTCGGCGGAGGCGCATGGCGCAGCGGCGTCAACGTGATGGATGCAGGATTGGACGCCCCGGACACGCTTATGCTCACAGTCGCATCGTGTCATGGAGCTCCCAGAGTGGCGATGTCTCACGAAACGGACGTCGACGTGCGGGTAAGGATCATTGCCTTCTCCACTCCTTTGCATGGGGGACTGGCCTGTGCTGACACCGTCAATGTCTACCTCGAGGAGCCGCTGGGAGACAGAGTTGTCGTTGACACGCACTCCGGTGAGACATTCAGGGGTCCTCTTCTACCGTTTGGGCACGCTTGGGCGAAGCCGCAACCAGATTGGAAAGTAGTGGAGGTACCGGGACTGCCTGGGCAGACCGGCTTCTCTCTCCAAGTGCCTTTTGGCTGGGAACCGGGTAAAGCACAGCGTGGCGACGCATACGTGGGAGAAGTGGTAGGCGATGATGACATCCGACTGACGTTCCACTACGGAAAGGGAGCGTGGAATCTGGACCCGGCCGACGACCCGGAGGGCGACTATTTCGTATATCACGAAGACGTAGGTGGAGTGGAAGCTAAGTTACTGATTTCCATCAAAGGTGGCGGGTATACTGGAGTCTATTTCTCTGACTTGGATGGCCACAGCCTCAGCATCGTAGGGGAGAACCTGTGGCCCCCTCAACAGCAGAAAGCCATGGCTGTGTTCAGGAGTGTTCGCGTGTCAAGCGCTGAAACGCAAGAAGCTCCGAAGCACGAATACAGCAAGTCCGATCTCTCCGTCTGGTATGAATCCTTAAGCAGTGTCATCTGGCAGGTACCCGGTGTCTGGTTCACGGACTTGAACGAGTCGAACAACCGCATAGAGATCGGTGTCCAGCCACGGCGCGAGGCGCGTGAGAAAGTGGAAACCGCGATAGCGACGGCGGGCGTTCCATTGGGAGCCGTAGCGATCGAAATTGGATGCCCGAAAATCACGCAATGGCCCCTCGACGATGGGCCTCCTCCGGACGAGGCGTTCATCCCCGCCATAGACTTCTCAATGGAGGTTGTGGATCAGGCTCCACCTGGAGAAACCATTCAGCTGAAGCTGAAGTTGCGAAACATCAGTGATGGACCGGTGAGCATTTCACTCGGCGGCAGGCCTCCTCATGACTTCAGGGTTTCGACGCCGGAAGGGGTTCCGGTATGGAACTGGAAGTGTGGCAGGATCACACTCTCGGTACTAGACCATGAAACTCTGGCGCCTGGCGAGGAACTGGAGTTCACAGGCGAATGGGAGCAGGTGGACAACCTTGCAATTCCCGTCCCTCCCGGCGCATACATAGTGAGCGGAGTCCTGGAGTTGGAGCATCCTGAGAGGCTGGTAGCTTCCCAGCCCCTGTTCATAACGCCTGGCCATGCCAAATCCATGCCGCCCGAATCCGACAATTTAGACCCCAGTGCGGAGCCGACCGCCGAAGCCGTTTACAGCTGGGTGGCATCTATAATCGGCGGTAGGCAGTTGAGGCCGTTGTTTCAGCAGCTGCCCGCGGACCGACCCGTGATAGACAGTCTTGCGCATGCCATTGAATCGGCCGTACCCGTTCAGACCGATGAGCATCTTCGGTCCAATGACCGCGGCCGCTACCTGAGCCTTCTCTACGGTGACGAGACGAAATTGCGAGTCAGACAAGTTTCGAGGTGCGAGCCTTGGTCTGGTTCTGACGCAAAGAAATCCTTCGGCCTTAGATGCCATGGCAGGTGGATTCGCGCAAACGATATGTGGTGGGTCGAGGGCAAGGGAATTGTGACACCCATTGAACTCAGTCGGTGGTGGGAGGAGATGGATGAGTACATGATGCCGGTAGCTAAGGTTGGCATTCCTAAGAAGATCAAGTCAGGAGAGCCATTCAAGATAACATTGGGGAATTGGGACAACGTCATCGATGGGGATTCGGCGACTCTGAACCTTGAGTAGGTAGACGGTCCCGTGACGAAGCTTGGTACTTATCCGGCGTCGGGCATCTTTGAGGGGCATAGGAGAATTCCTGCCGAGACGCCTGTCGGACGCTACTGGCTGCGCGTAACCGGCGGTGATTTCTCTGAGCTGGTGGAAATGGTCGATGTCGAGTAGTGTGTTGCTCAATAGTCGCCCGGCCCTCTGATGGGGTTTAGCAGACTCTGTCCGGATTTTTCTAATGTCCGGGATGGAGGGCGGCGGGAACAAAAAGACCCATGGGTGAGCAAGCCGGGCAATGTTCAGCGCTGGGGCAACGAGACTAATGGCCGTACTTCCTTCGCCGAGCTCACCGGCTCCTATATCAAAGGTCCGTGAAACTTACATGCTTTAAGGGGACAACATGAGCATCTTGTACTCGCTTGGCGCGAGTGGCCTGCTGTTCGTAGTGTCGTGTGCGCTGCTGGCCATTCGCCCAAGGTTCTTCGTGATTCCCTGGTTGGGAATGGCCATAGTAATCCTTGGAACCGCCCTGTCGTTCAATGTGTCGGCCCACCTCGCGGCCGGAGGTCGTGACGGGGTCGGCATCGGCCCGCTATTTACAATGATGATTGGCTTCCTGGGAGTAGGGGTAATCGTCGCCTCTGTTCGGCTACGGGCTTTACCGTTCGTTCCGCTGGGCGCAATCGTCGCGGGCGTCATTTACATCTCGTCCTTCTACGCGTACATACTGCCTCATCTTAACCCGGATTTTCTTGGCAATCTCCCGTTCGCCCTACCGGGCTTTCTGCTGGTCGGCTACGGAGGATACCTGTGGTATCGCAACAGGCTCGCAGAATCTATAGAGCACAGGAGCCTTCTGCTTCGTCTCTGCATTGCGCTTGTGATCGTGGCCGGCCTTGGAATGCTCGGCCTCCTCCAGCTCGAGCGTCCCGGTCCTCCCGGTTCCAAAGATCCGTTACTCGCTCGTCCTCCAGATCTCCACCGAATTGCAGCAGAGTCTGCACTGGTAGTTGAGGGAGAAATAGTGAACGAGGATTCTTTCAAGTACAAGGGTGAAAAGACTGGAAAAACCATAAGATTCAGGCTCTATACCATGGAGGTGACCCGCTTCTGGCGAGGCACAGGACCGCGGAGGATTCGCTTCGCGGCTCGAGATTACAGTCCGGTGAAAATGGCGGTGGGGAACTCATACCTGATCTTTGCAAGCGGACTCGCGAATCCAGAACAACTTCCTGACCATTTGTCGGCGGACTTTCCCACTCACGTCTGGACGCCCCGTGCCGACCAGTTCTACCCATATCCCGGGCTCCCCCGTAATGAGCCAATTAGTCAGGACTTCCTGGTGAGTTTTCTCGAGTCACAGACATACATCGGGCGTTAGATTCGGCGTCTGTTTTGTATCTTTCCGCCACGGATATCCAGTGGTCTCCCCTTGCCTTCGCGGGCAAGAAGGAGTGTCGCCCGATCTATTCCATTCCTCTGTCACTCCTGTTCAGGCTGTGGAACCACTGGAGAACGCCAACACGTGATATAGGATGATGAGACTCCCCACAAGCGAGCCCACCCTGTCAAGGACGCCGCCGTAACCCGGGAGCAACCGATCCGTGTATTCAACCTCCGCCGTCCTCTTAATCTTGGTAATGAATTTGGCGCCGGCCCGGCCAGAGATTGCGAGGATGGCGGATGTGACAGCGGCGACCGGCGCAAGGGTGCCAAGGTTCAGTGCTGAACCGAGGAAAACTCCGCACACGACCGCTGCCAGAATACCGCCGACCGCTCCTCTCCATCTCCCCTCCGATGATACGCGACAATTGCTTGTGTTCTACTAAGCCGCGGTCGGCTATGTGAGCTGCACCTCCGGCAGGGCTTCACTGTAAGCTGGTGAGGTCGGCGGCAGGTATCTTCTGCTGAGTATCCATTCATCGTTCTGCTCGGCGAGCACCGCGCCAACCAGCCGCATCGCCGCCGATCTGTTCGGGAAGATGGCCACCACGTCGGTCCGCCTTCGTATTTCCTTGTTCAGCCTCTCCTGCGGATTGTTCGACCAGATCTTCTTCCAGTACTCCATAGGGAAGTGTGTGAACGCCAGGATGTCCGATCCAGCTTCGTCCAACATTGAGGCTGCTTGCGGGAAGCGCTCTGCAAGCTGCTCGACTACCTTCTCGTGCCGGATATGCACCTCCTGAGCAGATGGCTGCCGGTATATGCTGCGTACCATCGTTGCCACCCACGGCTGTGTCCTCTTGGGCACCCGCGTCAGCAAGTTGGTCATAAAGTGCGTGCGGCAGCGCTGCCGCACGCACCGCCGAACACTGTGGCTATGGCGTCCCTCAGCCCTTGGTGAGCGTCAGAGATGACCAACGCCACACCGGTCAGCCCTCTCGCCACCAGTGAACGCAGGAAGCTCAGCCAGAAGGCACCGTCCTCGCTCGTGCCCACGTCCAGACCCACGCTCTCTCTCTTGCCTTCCGTGTTCACGGCAGTGCCAACCACCACGCTCACGTTGACTATCCTGCCATCTTCCCGCACCTTCTGCGTCAGCGCGTCCAGCCACAGATACGCATACGGTCCTCCGTCCAGAGGCCGGCTAAGGAACTTCTCCACCACCTCGTCCAGACCACGGCAGATGCGAGACACCTGGCTCTTTGAGATGCCCTCGCATCCCAGCGCCTTCACAAGATCGTCAACTCTCCTGGTGGACACGCCCTCCCCGTACGCCTGCTGTATCACCGCCAACAGCGCCTTCTCGCTCCGCCGCCGCGGCTCAAGCAGACTGGGGGGAAGTAACTCCCGTCCCTCAGCTTCGATATGTGCAGCTCCATCGTGCCTACCCGCGTATCCCAGCTTCTGCTACGGTATCCATTGCGCTGAGTGACCCGATCCACGCTGCGTTCGCCATAGCCGGCGCCTGTCTTCATCGATACCTCGGTGTCCATTATCCCCTCGACCAGAACCCCCAGCGCCTCACGCAAAAAGTCCACGTCACCGTCCATCCCTCTCTTGCGCAACAGCTCCAATATGTCCATACTTGCTCTTACCATCGTCGTCCTCCTTGTATCAGGCTTGTATTTCCTAAAGGATGACGCGATGGCTTCATTTATTCTAGTCTACCTTCTCTGCTACACCACTCTACGGGACACTGCTAGGGTTGACGTACTGCGAAACTGTGCTATAATGGAGGATTGCCCAAGTATGCAATAGCAAAGATAATTATTTGCATAAAAATGTATATGCAATGGCTCGCAGGAGTTGGGCGATGTACTTTGATTGGCGATTGTTCGAACTGACTCGCGGCGTGCGGCTTCGGATCCTTTTCGCTGCAGCCTTGGGCCTGGTCGCCGTGGGCGCCGGCGTTGCTCGACTGGCAGTATCCGGCGTAGTTATCTACCGGGTCATCACTGGGCAGGCGGGCTTCACCGCGCTCACGCTGTCCCTGTTGGTCATCGCGGCCCTCATCGTCGCTCGCAGCGTCTTCCAGTACTGGCAGAACGCGGTGAGCCATCACACCGCCAACCTCGTCAAGATCAGGCTGCGCGAGCAAGTTTACGAGCACACACTGCAACTCGGTCCGGGGTACGCCGACCGTAACCGGACAGGCGACGTCGTCCTCACGATAGTGGAAGGCATTGAGCGGCTGGAGACCTTCTTCGGGCAATACCTGTCCCAGATCATCGTCTCCGCTATCGCTCCCGTTGCCATCTTCATCTACATGGTGACGCTGGACCTGTACATTGCGCTCATCTTCCTGCTGTTCGCCTTCCTTGCGCTAGTTGTTCCCGCCATGTTCTATCGGTGGAACCGGGACAGCAGCTACAGGCGCCGTCAGTCCTACGGCGCTCTGGGTTCGGACTTTTTGGACAGCGTACAGGGGCTGGCGACGCTCAAAGCATTTGGACAGAGCAAGAGCCGCGGCAGCGCCTTGGCGCAGCGGGCCCACCACCTCTACAAGAGCACCATGGGCGTAGTCGCCGCCAATGGCGCCACGAGCGGCGCGTCGATCCTCTTCATGGCCGCCGGCGCCGCGATAGCCCTTGCCGTGGGCGCTGTTCGCGTCAGCAACGGCGACATGGAGTTGCGCCCTCTTCTCATCGTGCTGATGCTTGGGGTTGAAGTGTTCCGTCCCATGCGGGAGCTGACCAACCTATACCACCAGGGCATGACTGTGCTCTCATCGGCGCAAAGCGTCTTTGGCATTATGGACGAGCCGGTGACAATCATCGAATCAGAGAATATCCTCAGACAGGCTGCTCCCGACATCAGCCCCGAAGTCTCCTTCGAGGGCGTGACTTTCGGGTACGACAGCGGCCACCGACCCGCGCTCGAGAATGTATCGTTCGACCTTCGCAAGGGCGAGACACTTGGCGTCGTAGGCGCCAGCGGTGCGGGGAAGTCAACGTTGATCTGGCTGATGTACAGGTTCTACGATCCCCAGACCGGCTCAATCAAGCTCGGCGGCCATGATCTCCGAGACCTCCCGTTGGACGTGCTCAGGGACAACATATCGGTCGTCACCCAGGACACATACCTGTTCCACGGTACAGTCGCCGACAACCTGCGCTTTGGGAAGCCGGACGCCACGCGGCAAGAGCTGGAGGAGGCCGCCCGCGCCGCGAATGCGCACGAGTTCATTGCCGACCTGCCCCAGGGCTACGACACCGTCGTGGGTGAACGGGCGGTCCGTCTGTCGGGAGGACAGCGCCAGAGACTGGCGATTGCACGGGCGCTGTTGAAAGACACGTCAATTCTGCTGCTGGACGAGGCGCTCTCCAGCGTCGACGCCGAAAATGAGTCCGTCATCCAGGCTGCGCTCGACCGTCTGATGGAAGACAGGACGACGCTCATCATTGCTCACCGTCTTTCCAGCGTCATCAAGGCAGACCGTATCCTGGTACTCGACGAAGGTCGGGCTGTGGAGATCGGGTCGCATGCTGAGCTTATGGCCGCCGACGGCACCTACGCCGGCCTCATGCGCCAGCAGGCTCAGATGGGCATGATCGACATCGCGGCGGTTTCCGCTCCCGACCGGGTGAGTTCGCGCGTCTCCGTTAACCACGTCTCTGATCTGCGCCCGACCGGAGACCAAAATCATCGCGCCCCGTCCCGTTCCCACCACAGCGACGAGGCGGTCAACATTCGCTCCTTGAATGTATGGGTCAGGCTTTTCGGGTTGGTCGGGCCGGTCAAGTTCCAGTTCCTCGGAACGTTAGCCCTAGGGCTGCTCCATCACGGCTCCGTTATTCTCTTGGGGGCGTTCAGTGCGCTTCTGGTGGGGGCGGTGTTCCGCGACGAACCTTTGACGACCTACCTCGTTCTCGTGTGCATTTTTGCTCCGCTTTCGGCGCTGTTGTTTTACCTGGAGTCGTGGCAGGCGCACGACATGGCATTCAGGCTGCTGGCGAAAATGCGGATCGACCTCTATGAGAGGCTGGAGCCGCTAGCGCCGGCCTACATGGTCCGGCGTCGCTCCGGCGATTTCGTCAGCGTTGTGGGCGGCGACGTGGAGACGGTCGAGTTCTTCTTCGCTCACGCCGTGTCGCCTATGATCGTTGCGGTCCTGATACCGGGCGGGCTGCTGACGGCGCTGGCCATCATATCCTGGCCCATCGCCGTGGTGCTAGCCCCGTTCCTCATGGCAGTGGCCGTCAGCCCGTTCTTCGCCAACGCCCGTATCGAGCGGGTCGGAGCCGAAATCCGCGGTCGCATAGGTGAGATCCACGCTTACATGGTTGACAGCATCCAGGGCATGCGGGAGATTGTCGCATTCGGCCGCGGACCCGATCGAAACCGGGAACTGACGGATAGGAGCTGGAACTATGCCGGACACCTGGTCAGGTTCCAGAAGTCGCAGGCCTTCCAGATAGGCTTCATTGAGGCAATGATGGGACTCGGTGGCCTGGCTGTGCTGGCAATGGGCGTTTGGCTGGTTCTCGAGGGACAGATAGCAAGGGCGGAGCTGCCGCTCGTCAGCGTTCTGGCGTTGGCGTCCTTCAGCCCGGTAACCGAGTTGGCTCGCACGATGAAGCAGATGATGGAGACGCTGGCCGCGTCCCGTCGCATTCTCGCCGTCCACGACGAAGCAGTGCAGGTGCAGGACGGGCCCGGCGTGGCGCACCTCGCCGGCGAGGCAGAGTCGGGCACACCGTCCATCGACTTTGACGACGTGGCATTTGCCTACTCGGACGGCGACCCGCAGGCGCTGGTCGACGTGTCCTTTAGCATCGGGTCTGGGCAGACCGTGGCCGTCGTGGGGCGCTCAGGGGCAGGCAAGACCACGGTTGCCTATCTTATGATGCGCTTCTGGGACCCGGACCGGGGCGATATTGCCCTGCAGGGCCACAGACTGGGTGAGCTCCTGCTCGATGACCTGCGCGGCCGCATGGCGCTCGTCGCACAGGACACCTACCTGTTCAATGACACTATCCGCGAGAACATCCGACTCGGACGGTACGACGCGACTGACTCGGAGGTGGAGGAGGCCGCGATGCAGGCCAACGCCGATGAGTTCATCGAGTCGTTCCCTGACGGCTACTACACCCGCGTCGGCGAGCGGGGAATGCAGCTTTCGGGCGGTCAGCGGCAGCGAATCGCGATTGCCCGCGCCATCCTCAAGAACGCTCCGGTGCTGATATTGGACGAAGCTACGTCGCATCTGGACGCCATCAGCGAGGCGACTGTGCGGGAGGCGCTCAACCGGCTCATGTCCGGCAGGACGACTATCGTGATGGCACACAGGCTGTCCACAATTCGCGACGCCGACAACATCCTGGTGCTCGACGAGGGACTGGTCGTGGAGCAGGGGAAGCACGAGGAACTCCTCGCAAGCGGCGGGTTGTACGCGCAGCTTGTTGCAACGCAGATGCAGGGACAGAGGGCGACCCAGGCTTAGCCCAGCAGCCCGTTCCAGCTGATCGCTCCACTCACTATTTGTGACGGGCTGTTTCCTGACCAGTGCCCCATCCTCCGAAAATGAGATGCAAGAAAATACCCGCTGTTCTTGTAGCAGGCCAACCTGTCCCCATTTGAGTGCTGCCCTTATCTCTGACAATCTACACTGCCGACTTGACCACTAGAGCCCCTATCTGGTTAAGATAGCCTTATCACATTGAGAAAGGACTATTCGCCATGAACTCCGCCATCACTCCCGAACTCGTGTATGAACTTGTGAGCGTTATCTCTCCGTCGGTGTCTCCGGACGGTAAGAGACTGGCTTTCGTTCGGTCCCATGTTGATAGGGACAGCGCCGAGACCAGATCGCAGATCATGATGATGAACATTTCATCGAATGAAGTCGCGACCTTTACCGGCGGCAAGAGTGACTCCAGTCCGCGATTTTCGCCCGATGGATGCTATCTCGCGTTCGTCCGACCTGACGACGCCGGCAAGCCCCAGATCTGGACCATGCCCACGAACGGCGGCGAGGCATACCAGTTGACAGGGATTGATGGAGGCGTCACGGACATCGCTTGGTCTCCGGACTCCGGCGCACTCGCATTCGTATCGGACGTCGACCCAGATCCCGCCCCGGACAACCACGATCCAAAAAGAGAACCTCGTGTTAGTATCGCCAGGCGGATCAGGTACAGGGCGGACGGCCTAGGATGGAGGGGCGATGCGTTCAGGCATATTTTCGTGGTGAACCTGGATTCAGGGGAGACGCGGCAGCTCACCGATGGTGAAGGCGATGACAGCGCTCCCATCTGGTCACCCGACGGCTCGTCAATCGCATTCATTGCGGATAGGAGGCCTGATCGTGAAACGGCAAGCCACTCCGACGTTTATGTGGTGCCGGCATCCGGCGGCCGCATAGAGCCGATGTCTCAGGGTCTCTCCAGCGTTGCCTCGCTTTGCTGGTCGCCGTCCGGTGACGCGATGGCGGTCGGAGGCTCAGACGACGACACAGCAGGCGCAGGCTGGCAGTCCTGGCTATTCATAATCGAACGCGAACGCGCTCCACGCAAGCTAACCGACGACTCGATCACCCTGGCGGGAGGATACGCACCACTGGTGCCTGCACCGGAGATGCGCTGGGGAGATGACAGTCAGATATCGTTCATCGCCAACGCAAAAGGTGAATCCGGCATATACCAGGCCGACGCCGATACGGGCAATGTGCGAAAGGCAACGAGCGGCGGCTTGATGTCACAGGTCTCATTCGATGGAGACGCGAAGACCGCGGTTGTGCTGACGACGCCTCCGGATTCGGCGGGGGATCTGCACCATGTGGTCATCACTTCCGGCGCTGTCAGGCAACTGACTGACTTCAACAGCGCGTACTTCGAGGAACACCCGCCGGCGAAATTGGAGAAGTTCACGCATAGCAGGGCTGGATTCGGGATACAGTCCCGGTTGCTTTTCCCACCCAATTTCGACCCAGGTTCGAGTTACCCTCTTGTCCTGGACATTCACGGCGGGCCGCATGGGGTCTTTTCCGACAGCTTCAGCGCCCAGCAGCAGGTGCTGGCAACAGCCGGGTATATTGTGCTGGCGGTCAATCCGCGTGGGTCATCCACGTACGGGGCGGACTTCATGAAGGCTGTGCTGTGCGACTGGGGGGGGGAAGACTACCTGGATATTATGTCGGCGGTGGACATTGTCTGTGAGCGCGGCTACGTGGATGAGTCCAGACTGGGTATCACCGGATACAGTTACGGCGGCTTTATGAGTTCTTGGATTATAGGACAGGATACTCGATTCAAGGCTGCCGTTGTCGGCGCACCTTGCATCAACCTATCCAGCATGTATGGGACGTCAGACATAGGCGTCAGGTTCGGAGAGGTACAGTGGGGTGGCAATCGCTGGGACGCGCTGGACGCATTCCTCGAACATTCTCCCCTTACATACGCGCCTAATGTCGAAACTCCGGTGCTTCTCATGCACGGCGAGGCCGACCATCGCTGTCCGATAGAGCAGTCTGAGCAGTATTTCGTGACGCTCAAACGGCTGGGTAAGGAAGTCGAGTTCGTCCGGTTCCCGGACAGCTCCCACGGCTTCGTCAGGACCGGTCACCCCAAGCTCAGGGAGGCGTATCTTTCGCGACTGCTAGGTTGGATGAACAAACACATCCTAGGTACCAAGTAGCCTACTACCATCAGCGTTTCGACTTCAACTCAACCGATGCGATATCGAGGTTTTCTTTTGCGGTGGAGCAAAAGTGTAGTCGCGCTTTGAACAGCGTGGACACCTTGTATGTTGTGTTTGCCTTGCAAACGTGTCAGTTTGTCAGGTGGGTGAGAGGGGCGAGGTGTCCTGCTTGACGAGAAGCAGGTGCCCGTCGCCGTATGCGGGTACGAGGAGTTTGAGCGGTGGTCCCGCAGCTTGGGACAGATTCAGGCGTTCGGCATAGAAGGCTCCGGTTCCTACGGTGCAGGACTCACGCGCTTCCTGACCGGCAGTAACTATACGGTCGTCGAGGTCAACAGGCAGGACCGTTCTGTCCGCCATCGCAAGGGGAAGAGTGCCCCCACTGATGCGGAGGTTGCAGCGCGCTCAGTGCTTGCCGGTGTCGCCGACGCGACTCCCAAGTCTGGCGAGGGCGAAGTCGAGATGATCCGTATGCTCAAGAGCGCCAAGAACTCAGCTGTAGTGGCCCGTACCCAGGCCGTCAACCAGATGAAAGTCCTCGTTGTCACAGTTCCTGCTGGGCTTCGGGAGAGGCTTGATGGTCCGGGCACCAGCGCTCTTGTCAAGCGATGCGGAAGCTTCCGCACCGACAACTCAACAAGGAGATCCAGGGCCTAAATGTGAGCAGAGTTCGTCTTGGCGGATGATCGTCGGAAGTTATTCCTATGAAATTCATGATGCTGAGGGAAGAGAAGTGCTGTTGTACCATTGGCATCCCCGCGGCAACAGCCCTGTCGTAATTTTCCATCTGCGCTTGGAGCACGGGACAGACGTCATACGGGAGGAAGTCCGTAATGCTCATTTGCCGACAGGAGAGGTTTCTCTCAATGCCATCCTTTGGGTGCTCACAGCGGAAATGGGCGTGAATCCGCGACGTGAATGTCATGTCGGCATCTACTCCGCCATTACTATTGCCTGCCGCCTGACCGAACAGCCGGATAAGTACCGCACCCGGCTGACCACTGACGTAGTGACGGACAACCTGCACGTACAGGTTGCGGCGTTGGAGTTGAAACCGTATGCTCTTGAGAGGTGAACTTCAGTCGAGCTATACTGTGAATCACATTTTCTGTGAGGACAACCCAATGAAGAACATCACGGTATCCGTTGACGAGGAAACCCATCGGATGGTGCGCATCCGTGCGGCGGAGTTGGACACGTCAGTCACGGCGTTGGTAAGGGAGTTTCTGAGGAGCCTCGCAAGAAACAGGCCCGTCGGCGGTATATCCACCGTTCCGAATCAGGAGGAATTACCCGTTGTGCTTTGTCCACGCGACTTGGACGAAGTGCTTGCGGACTTCGATGCCCGTGGTGTAGGAGTGTCGGAAAGGTTGACTCGCGATGAGCTGTACGCCGAAGTGACCGAAAGGATCAATGCGTCTCACTGACATCAACGTGCTGCTCTACGCCGTCAGCCCGTTGCCGGAAGAGGCGCACAAACGCCGGCGCGCCCGTGATTTGTTGAGACGGTCTGATCTGGCGCTATCAGTGCAGGTATTTCAGGAGTTCTACTACCAGGCAACACGCCGCACAGGCTTGGGTCGTCTGACCCACGATGACGCGCTGGCTTTTCTCGGAACTCTTCTGAGATTTCCTGTCTAGGATGTCACGCTTGATGTCTTCCGTGAAGCTGTAGCAATCAGTAGCCGCTATTGGCTGTCCTATTGGGACGGCGCGATTCTTGAGGCAGCTCGTGCCCTGGGGTGCGATGTGGTCTATTCCGAAGACCTGAGCGCGCAGCAGACTACGATGGTCTGCAAGTGATAAATCCATTCGGAGAGGAAGTGGAGGCTCGGTAACCGCTGGCACGTCGGAAAGGCTGCCCAGGCCAGCCTTTCCGACGCCGGAGGGATTGTCGTCGACCAACGCGCAGGGATGACAGGCTGCAACATTTTACCTTCATCTGTTGAATGCCTAGTGCCTGAAAAGTATGGATAGTGCCGGGTCATCATCGCTTGCGACGAAATTTAGGCTGCCGGAGTCAGGCACAAAATCTACGATCCACAGGTCACCCGGCGGGCACCACAGTGGCATCGCATTGTTCAACTGCAATCCCAGAGGGTCGGCAATGCGCACCAGCCTACCGTTCAGGATGGCGTAGTGGTCCTCGCGAGCTACTACGACACCGTGTTGATTGAGAACTTCAACCTGCCCTTCCTGCTCCCTGATACTGAAGCTGGAGGGCCACACCGGAATTTTCCCGTTCTGGACATATAAACAGTTGTCCTGCACGTGCAGGTATCCGTCGAGTTGCTCTGGATCTGAGGTCAAGTCCGCGCTGGGAGGCTCCTGATGATGGAGAAAGAAGACTGGCGCATCCGGGTCCGCCGGACCGCTCGATAACTTGACCTCACGGGCAGGAATCTCTATCTCGGCGCCATCCGCGGTAAGAGCGACTATTTGACGCTCATAGAGCCCCGGAGGAAGTGGTCCTCCTGTACTCTGGGACACAGTGTCCTCGGGGATAGGAAGTCCGACCTGGAGAGATGGTGGGTCCAGCTGGAACGTCTCGACATACCGAAAGCTATCGTTCTCCAGAGTCAACACCACCTGAGAGATCTCCTTGTTGAAAGAACATCTGCCGAAATTCACAGCGTCAACGGCTGTGCGGGCTGGATCGTCCAGTGATTCCAGGAGGATTCCCAGAATCCCGCCCTGCGCGGTCGATATACATTGCCGCTCCAGCGCTACCTCTCCCGGTATCTCGATGCCGACCACGTAGTTCACCTTGTGGTTTATTTCAGAACCGTCCTCAAACCACTGCGCGTGCAGTCTTACGTTGTATCTCCCGGGCGGCAGGTCCACAACGAGTTCTGATTCAACCCGCGACAGGTGCATCAGATCGCCGACCAGGATTTCGCCGGGATTCGTGAAAATTGTCGCCATCAGCTTGGTGGGACGCTCATCCGGCATGATCGCGATCGCGATTCTGTCACCGCTTTCGACCTCATGATAGTCTTCGAGCTCACCGCTCAGGGAGGATTCTACGCACTGAAATTCCGACGCCGCTGGCGGTGTCCAGCATCCTTCGTACCGCCGGGCTTTTAGTGTTCTGCCCGCATGGGTCAGAGAGAGGATCGGAAGCGTCGCTTCGGACACCACCGGAGCGGCGGTAGCGATTGGCTCGGGTGTGGGTGTCGGCAAGTCCGCGCGCATTTGAGCCTCTGGCTTCGGCTCTTGGTCCGGCCGCTCCCCAAGGTCGCCGCAGGCAATCAAGGACAGAGACACAAGAAAAGTGACTAACGTTAGCAGTATCTTTGAATTCGCGAACAGCACGAGATACTCCTTTATCGAGGAATTGGGATCTACTTCATACTTTAAGACGAACTCTGGAGGCGAATTGTTCCATTGACAGCGTTTCCAGTAGTCTGGCATCCCCCTGGTTGAGTATAGTTATCTCAGGCAACTCAGACAGCATCCCATCGTCCCTCGTAGAGATGAACCTTGCAGACTCGTATGTATAAGTGAGCGACTGAACGATTCCGAGTTCCTGCCTGTAGCCATGAAACCCTGCTGGACAGCCGCTACACCACGGACCGGCTGTCCCAACTCTTTGTGTCGCATATCGGGCGGCAACGCAGACGCAACATCCTACTTTCCTCATTGCATCGAACCAATACATGAGAATCTTGCGTAAGTCCTGTCAAGGCTCTACGCTTGAGGCAGGAGGTTGGCATGCACAGGATACTCCCGTTCCCGGCGATGATAGTTCCTTACGCGAAGTGTCGCGTTGGGGGCACGCTGGATCCGGTGAAGCAAGAAGCGACCTACAGAGACGACTGGCCGCGCGCGGGGAGGTTCAGGTTATTGTATCCGAAGCCGCTCGCTAAGTCGGAAGCTCTGGGCATCATATTCCGCTACGCGAGGCTATGCAGACGCGAGTAGGACTATCTGCCGGATGAGAGTTCGCTGTTCGGTGAGTGGTACGTATACCACTTCATGCAGGGTGGTCGTGGTATACGGGCGTTGAGATGATGTAAATGGAGAATTGCGATGGTAATGTTTGAGTGGAGTGACGAACAAGAGGAAGGGCGCGAGGAACTTCTGGATAGAATGCGTAAGGCAGCTCTGGCGGCGGCGGCGGACGAACACGTGGAATTGTCTCCAGATGGCACAATTCGGGTGGTTAAAGAGGAAGAGCAGGAAGAAGAGTAGCGCGGTACCTTATATACGATGACATGGCAGCAACGAGAACTCACGCCAATCAGACCCCTTCGCAATCGCCACTGCACCGGATGCAAGGAAATACGGCACTTCCTCGCATCCGTTCATCCAATCCATTCCTGGGTTCAATCGCTTACCTCGGATCGAGGCGGATGAAGAAACCGAGAAACGGCATGAGTAAGTAGAGTATAACTACGATTATCTTGCAGATGAAAATGACCCGATTTGGGGCCCAACTGTGAGGAAGAAGTTAGGGGTTTCCGTGCATAATCGTCATCTCCTTCTCCGCTCATCCTCTGGTGTGGTTCTAGAATGGCTCCCATCTAAGAAAAAGACCGTGGTGTAAGAGAGTAAAGGGAACACGACAAGTATGACCACAATCAGAATAAATACGGGAGCCAATACGTATAAATACTGAGAAGGGTTACCATTAGTTTCGGCTGATAACCAATGCCAGCCGGCAAGACAGGCGGTGGTCGCGCCAGTAATACGCACAGCTATGTCTGGAATCACGTCATTTGGATCAGGCGTTTTGGGAATCATACCTATAAATAGGGTTCCCGCGCTGATAAGGGCGAAAAGTGGAGCCTTTATCGCATCGTCGAAGGACAGGCCAGAATCGCCGGGTTCGACACGAAGAACAGCCATCGTGAACATTAAGCTCATCCCGGCCAATAAAAATCTCCAGAAGTAGATCATTCGCCAAGCAGTTTTGAAGAAATGCGCCACATTAATACCTCCCGAGAGCGAGTCTATTTTATTGCCTCTGTTGGAAAGTTTAGCGCAAGAGGGAGACCTTACGTAATGCAACAAAATACTTATATCTATGCGTCTTACTTATGGCAGGACAGAATAGGGAACGATAGGTTGATAAACGATTCACATAGAGGATGTTAATGGCGAACGGAACGAATGGGAATGATGTGGATGAGCGGAAGGGCAAAATAAATGGTACACGGTGGGTGATTCTGTCGTGTGCGATAGGGGTATTACTCGCCCTTGTCGTTATTGGGGTGTTGCTGATAGGTGGAGAGCGGGACCCTGATGAAATGGCGAGGGAATATATCGAGGGTAACATCGACAAGTTGGGAGAAGATATTGCCGGCTTCGTCGTCGGGGATAACTGGCTCTTGAAAGAACTTGGCGGTGAGTATGTCGAGGATAGGGTTAACGATGTGGTTCACTGGTCATACTCTCCGGCGAGGCTAGTGTCGGATGGGGAGTATAGGGTCACTGCGACCGCGAGTGTCGTGTTTAACGTGGATTACGATGTCTTGGGTAGAACGTTCTTCGTGAAGGCGAGCCTGCCGTTCAATCTTGTCGTCAGACCTGGGGAGGACAGAGTGCTGGGGGAACCGGACTATTCTAGCGGGCGCGTGGAGCATGACATCCCGGCTGTACCGCAGATTCCGAGCAGTAGAGAGGCTGTCGAGAAGGCTGATGAGGCAGTTGACAAGGCGAAGGGGCTGCTCGACAAACTAGGCAATTAGAGTGTCTGGCAGGGGAACGGCGTGAATTATTCATCTGTGGCAGTGGTGATTATCAGTTGCCCACCCGCGCACCAACCATCGGTACGCTGACGGCAAAGCTTTCCTGTCATAAGTAAAACAAGTTGGTATAAGGTTCTCGGAAGCTGGCGTTGTTCTTGACATGTGCTTCCATTAGTGCCATCATTTATACATGGATAGAACACTGGACAATATGCGGCGCAACCCTCGGAATGTCAGGTTCGACGATCTCAGAAAGGTCTGCGACCATTACTTCGGAGAGCCGAGGCAGAGAGGCAGCCATCTCATCTATAGAATGCCCTGGCAGGGCAGGCCACTGGTGAATATCCAGCCAGTTCGAGGCATGGCTAAGCCGTACCAAGTCCGTCAGGCGCTCAAAGCAATCGACAGATTGGAGGAAATGCATGCCTGAATTGATTGACCGATACACCTACCGAGTCTTCTGGTCCGATGAGGATGGGGAATACGTCGGCCTGTGCGCCGAGTTCGGCTTGCTGAGTCACTTGGACGATACTCCGGAAAGGGCATTGACCGGGATTAGAGAATTGGTGTCCGATGCTGTCCAACTGAATCTGGAAGAGGGCATTAAAGTACCGGAGCCATTGTCCGCACGACGCTATAGTGGGACGATCACTCTGCGCGTTCCTCCGGAGACCCACCGCGCTTTGGCGATGGATGCTGCTGAAGCAGGTGTCAGCATGAATCGGCTAGCTGTTGAACGGCTGGCACCGAGACATTGACTGTTGGGTCGAATGTCATAACCGAAGTAGGAGGCGGGAGTGGCCGGGAGTCAGGTCCAGCGCCGTAGAAGGAGAACAGATCCACTCCGGCGAGCTCCCTCAGTCCGTATCAACGTCGTGTGGCGGCCCTTCGCTTTCCAGTGTGTTGATTGAAATCAACCAGGCCAGACAGGCATTCCCATCAATCTCACTATCGCCCAGACCTTCCGGAAACTGAGCGACCTTATGCGTTATGATTTGACGATTTACGGAATCGCATAATGTCTGCGTACCTTTGGCACGCAAACGCTTCGATTTGGTTCACTCCTAAATTTATGGTTCAGTTTACGCAAAACAGGCAAAATGGCCCGACTTTTGGCATCGGAAATCGCCATTTTCTGGCCGGAGAATCTGAATGTCAACACACCCTGGCTTGTGGACCAATTGTGTTCAACTTTTCCGAGTTAAAAGCCAGCCTCTTTTGTGACATAAGTAAACCGAATTGGTATTACATCTGTTGCGTCAAGATTGCCAATCCGCCGACCTTTGACAGTATGTCAACTCATCGCAATTCTCACGGAGCCGGAAGGAGAAGGAGCCAAGGGGCGAAGCTCTTACTAAAGCGCAGAGAGCCATTCGATGTCATTCTCGCGCCGTTTGAGCCCACATGACCACGCATCCCCACCTCTGCCGGCAGCTCCACTCGTCTGAAAGCCACCACCGACGCTCACAGCGGGTTTCCCACTGCACTGTCACTCATTCCCACTGATCTCACGCGATTTTCTTGCTTATTTCATATATCTGGATCACAGGGTACATAGCCAAGAGAAGAAGGAAACCAGCGTCGCTTGCCTCACGGATCCGTGATGACCTCGCTCTCGACTGCAATGGTGAATATCCGTCGCAGTTCGTCGGCATGTTCGTCATCCCACACTGCTATGTCCCCGTAGCCGGGCGGGAAGGTATGCCAGTCCTCCACCGAGTTCAGGCGCGTCGCAAACAGGTATCTCCTTCCCGCTTCGGGCATGTCTGGAGCGCCATCCACCATCTCTATCGTCCTGGTCAACCTGTCATAGCCCCCGTGCCGGTTGACGGTCACCTCACCACTCAACGAGCCTTTGAAGACTTCCATGACCCTAACCCTGTACTGAGTTTCCACCCACCCGTTCTTCGTGGTCTGGCCCAATTTCTCTTCAACTTCCCCGAAGAAGACATTATCCGCCGAGCCGACCAGAACACTCGGGTCGCTCATGTCCTTGAAGTAGTCGAGATGAGATATGGAAACGAACGCACCGTAGCTAGGCGGCAGGAACAGCCACGCAAGTAGGGCTGCCGTGGCAAGGGCGGCGAATACGATTATCGCTACTGACGACCTCCTGCTTAGAAGCCCGATAGTCCTCAGATTCATAAAACCTCCTGACCGACGCAGCCGCAACAGGCAAGCTAAACGATTCTCTGACCGCCGCCTACCTGTTGCGTTTAAGGATGAGCAACGCTAGTAGATGGCGAATCCCGCCTGAACCCCGAGCATGAGTGTAACTTCGCCACCGCTAACGCTCGGCGCGGCGAGGGCGGCACTCGCGAAGTATGCAGACTCCAAGCCGAAGTCATTGAAGCCGCTGACAGATGGTCCGGCAGCTCCCTCGCTGATATAAATCAGCCGACCTACCGCAACATCGGACAGTTCCGCAAGATGCTCCGCCTTCGCCCTGGCGTTGGCGACCGCCATCTCACGCAACTCGGCCATCTTGGGCTTAGGGTCTTCCAGCGTGAAGTTGATGCCGTTTATCCGTACATCGTCGCCGCCTGCCGTTACCACCTCATCTATTACCTCTCCGATTGTGTCGAGGTCCCGCAACTTCACCGTCGCGTTGTTCCTGACGCGGTAGCCCGTCAGTACCTCTCTGCTGGTGCGAACCCCGTCCACCTCTTCTTCCACATGGTCGTATCGTGGATATACGCTGAATCTGCTTGTCTGAATATCCTTGTCCTCCACGCCCCTGGCCTTTAGCGCTTCTACTATGGCGTCCATAGCTTCTGCTGCTTGACTGTTAGCTTCGGACACGTTTGCCGCTCTGGTGTCCACGCCAAGTTCCAGCCTGGCAAGGTCGGGCGCGACCGATATTGTACCCTGACCCGACACCCAAATGCCCGCGCCGTCGCTGCCATAGGATGACGGTGGACCTTGGTCACTTGCCTTCAGTCCCTCGCCTGACGATGTGGCTGCCTCGCTTCTGTCAAGCGACACCACCGCCAGTGTTGCGAGTACAGCCGCGACCGTAATCAGAATTGCCGCCGTTCTCTTCATCTGTGTCCTCCAATCCTTCTTCTTCCTTCTTCAGAGAGTCCTGATGACTGCTCATGACTATAACGCCCTAGAAGCTCGAATGGTTCCTTTCGACTGACTCCCCCTCAAGAATACGGGGAGCAGAATGATAGCAAAGAATAATGCAACAAATACACTCTTTCCTTGCATCACGCTGCCTAACGCAATCTCTCCCATGCGCTACCCTAGTCACTGGAACAGATCGCCCCACAAGACGTTGTATTTACAACGAGGCAGTGATTCCTGAATGACAACTGGCGAAGAGAGCACACATGGGCACGATAAGACTGACATCGGCTAAGTGGGTGATTCTGGCGATTCTGTCGTTGATGACAGTCGGCTGCCAGATGGGACTTGGAACACAGCCCGTACCCACACCTCAACCCCCGGCTACGCCGCTTCCCCGGTCAGCACCTGGTGCGGGTGCGGCAAGCAGCGACCAAAAGCTCGTCGAGGGATATCTGTATGTGCGGTACTTCCCTCCCTGCGCGCTCAGGAGGGCTCCGGCAGAATAGGTGACACCGATTGAATTGACTGATTTGCGTTCGGGATCTGTCGTTCACCTGAACGGAAACGGCACACTCAAGGCATCGCCCAAGCCTGACTACAAAACGGAGGAGGGGCAGGCTACGCTCGAAACTGCGCTGAAAAACGACTCCATCATAAAGCAGATTGTCGCTCGTCCCGCATGCCCTAGTGCGGTGTACAACCCATGTGTGCAACAGCTTGACGGCTGGCCCGACGCATACGCAGAGGACATCGGGGATCCGCCTATGCCCAAGGTGGTGATGGGGACTTGGCCGAAATTCGCGGAATCACCGCCGCCGTATGGCTATCCCGGCTGGAGAGGGGCGTATTGTTGGCCGGTAGGCGGAAACGCCCGCAAGTGTGAGGACAATGCAGACTGGAACGGATTCGGTTCGGCAGAGGCACTGGAACCAGGACGCTTCTATGTTGGTGTCCTGGGTGATGACGCCAATCCGGAGCGGATCAGCCGCGTGCGAGTGTTCCCGGCACAGAATAGACGGGCGAACAGAGGCCGAAGTCGAGAGTTACAGCTAGGGGCAGAAGTCCACAGAGTCGTGGCAACGCGTGGAGAAACCCTAGAAAAGTTCTCGTTGCCGAGGCTCCCTGGCGGGGATTACATTATCATTGCGGATTACGAGTCGTCGCTGGGAAAAATCGAGTATGGCTTCAAAGTAGAACTGTCCCGTTAGAAGGCGTGTTGAATGGTAGTGGGCATATGACGGAGATCGAATGCAACAACTTACCGTCAATTATTGTATCGAGCCGATGCGTCATATATTATTGGCGTCGGTCTTAGACTCTGATAAGTGTCGTGAACTCAGGAAAGCCGCACAGAGATGCAGGAGGTGAAAATCAGATGGCGAATTTGATACACAGGGCTGAATTGAGCAAAATGGTAGCGGAACGACTGGGAATCAGTCAGGCCGCCGCCGCCGATGCCACTTCGG
>VXNZ01000026.1:36920-162432 GCA_009840355.1 Chloroflexota bacterium | reverse complement strand
CGTCTCAGTGGCAAACCATCAAATACCACTTGTCTAAGTAAAGACATCATTCCCTAATGGAGCCTTACAACGGCATGATGAATTCAACCAATTTTCACCAGCTCTTCATATTTTACATGGTTGCGCGACTGCAAAGCTTCTCCAAGGCGGGGCAAGAACTTTCCATTAGTCAGCCCGCGGTGTCCATTCAAGTTCGCGAACTGGAGAACTCGCTGGGCACTACCCTGCTGCACAGGATGCGCCGGGAACTGCGGCTGACCGAGACAGGCGAAGCCGTGTATAGCTACACGCAGCGCATTTTTGCCCTCGCGGACGAGATGCACACCGTCGTGCGTGATATTCAGGGCTTGCACGCTGGCACACTCACCATCGGGTCGTCAACAACGCCCGGCGAGTATATTCTGCCGTGGATTATCGGCAAGTTCAGGCAGAAGCACAGCGGCGTTCAAGTATCGCTGAACATCGCTAATACGCAGACGGTCGTCGATCAAATTTATTCGCGCGAACTCGATCTGGGAATGGCAGGTTCGCCCGTCAATATGAAAGGGCTTGCGTCGTTCCCGTATGTTACGGACAGAATCGTTGTCATCGCCGCGCCCAGCCATCCCTTGGCAAGGGAAGAAGCGGTGGGAATCCGGGACTTGCGAAACTTCGACTTTATTATGCGAGAGTCCGGCTCGGCAACGCGCAAGACCGCCGAAGATCTGCTCAGATCCCGCAGAGTCGAGCCGCACATCACCATGGAGATTGGCAGCAACGAAGCAATCAAGAGCGCGGTCGCGGCGGGCTTGGGCATCGGCGTGCTATCGGAACTGGCGATTCGGCCCGATGTTGCTGCCGGTATGATTCAGGTGCTGAATGTGAAGCGCTGGGAGTGTAACAAGCAGCTTTCCGTCTTCTACCGCGACGACAAGTATCTTTCCGCCGCGCAGACCGCATTCCTAGAATTCCTGCGCGCCGACGAGTCCGACTTGGACATCGACGACGAACACGACGATTAGCGCGCCTATGCCGTCTGCGCTTTATCAAATACCACGCCATTATTTCCACTGACCACTTGGGTTAACACCAACAAACAACACCGCGACCCGCAATCGTTCCGCGAGATTTTCGACTTCCGCAAAGTGAGGTGCGCTACGAAATGTCCCTGCCAATCAGTTCCAGACTAGCCTTGAAAGAGTGGGCGGTCGCAGTAAAAGCGCTCGCCAAAGGTGAGCAGATTCTCATCCTGCGCAAGGGTGGAATTCACCGTGAGGACAAGGCTTTTCGAGTCGTTCATCCCGAGTTTCTGCTGTTCCCGACATACGAACACCAGAACCGCGACCTCGTCAGGGCTGGCAGCCACGACGATTTGGAGCAGACGCTTGCCGAGTACGACAACCCGGAAAAGGTTGATTTCGGCTACTGGTGTGAGGTTACGGACAAGTTCGAGGTCAGCGAGCAAACTGCGCTGGACGAAATCGCGCCGTATCACATATGGACTTCCGATTACGCCAACAAGCGCCTGCGCTGGCGTCCCAAGCAGCCATTGACGATTGCGCTGTTGCGAATGTATGCTCTGGAACAACCGCAAGCACTCCCGGTGCTCGGCGAATATGGCGGCTGCAAGTCTTGGGTCGACCTGGCGGAAGACGTGCATCTGGGCGATATGACGCCCGTACTCAGCGACGACGCATACGAAGCGCAAGCGAAAGTAATCCGCGCTGCGCTAAACTAGGTAGTAGCGCATTCGTCAGAGCTCCGTAGCATAGACTTAGCGGCGCGCAATCCGAAAGCTAATTCTTCACCTTGGCGCGCACCACCATTCAACATCATCAGCAAGTTAGAACTGAGGCAGCGATCCTTGAAGTACAGGCAACTTGGCAAAACCGATCTGAATGTGTCCGAAGTAGGCTTCGGCGCGTGGACAGTCGCAATGAACTGGTGGGGCAAAATCGAAGAGCCGCAGGGCATAAATCTTATGCGGCACGCCTTCGATCTCGGCATCAACTTCTTCGACACCGGCGACGCATACGGCGATGGCTACGGAGAAGAGATAGTGGCGAAGGCGCTGAAACGGCAGCGTCACGACATCATCATCGGCACCAAATTCGGCTACGACTTCTACACGCCGTTCATCCGCGAGGGGCACCAGGAACGCCCGCAAAAGTGGACGCCCGGCTTCATTCGCTACGCCTGCGAGCAAAGCCTGCGCCGCCTCGACACCGACTATATTGACCTATACCAGCTTCACAATCCGAAGTTGGACGCCATCGAGAACGACGACCTCTTCGAAACGCTGGAAGATTTGGTAAACGAAGGCAAGATCCTGAACTACGGCTTTGCCATCGGACCGGACATCGGCTGGGAAGAAGAAGGCACGGCAGCCATCCAATACCGCGAAGCGCAGGCGATGCAGATAATCTATAGCATATTGGAACAAGACCCGGCGCGCGTCTGGTTTCCGATGGCAGTTGAGCAGCAGACAGGGCTGATAACGCGAGTGCCGCACGCATCGGGCATGCTTGACGGCACATACACGAAGGACACGGTGTTCGAAGCGAGCGACCATCGCAGCCACCGCAGGCAGGAATGGCTAAACACCTCGCTCGCCAAGATAGCGCAACTCGACTTCCTGACCGAAAGCCTAGACGCGACTATCGGGCAGATTGCCATACGATTCGCGCTGTCCGGCGGCATGGTTGCGTCCGTGCTGCCCAACATCACGAACATTCCGCAGCTCGAAGAGTTCGCCGCGGCAGCAGAGGCTGAAGAGATACCGCAGGAGTTCGTAGATCGCCTCAGCGACCTGTACGACGAGAACTTCCTTGTGGAAGAGCCGGCGGGATCTATCGCGGATTAGTTGCGGCTTTGCCTATTGCGGCTGCGCCTATTGCGTATGTTTCGCTTCATCTCGCCTTCGATTAGGCTAAAGTCGCGCTGCGGGATGAGATGCAGCGTATCGAAGAACGCGAGCGGCCAAAGTTCCGGCAGCCAACGCTTCAAGTACTCCATTCTGGGCGCGAGTTGCAGCGCGTCGATGTAGTCTTCCTCGCTGAGCACAATCTCCGGCCGTATCTTCACGCGATAACGATAGTCTTCGCCGCGCGTTTTGGAATTCCAGATGGGCGTGCGGTCCTCAAAGTACCCGGATGTGGTGCTGACCACGCCCGTCCACTTGCGCAGTTGGCGCACATACAGCAGCATCCGGTCGTCGGGCTGCATACGCTGCGCCCGGCGTCGATACTTCGCGCCCATGCCGAATACGCTGTATCCCCGATCCCGTGTAACCTCGAAGTCGTCAAGCGTTGTTGATACCATCCAGTAGTTTCTGCCCATATCGACAAAAGTCTCCGCGCACTCTGGTGTATCACACTATACTATCATGCTTGGCAATAGGCGGATTTTCTGCGTGGACGAATTCATCGCCCCTAGCCCACGTTGGCAGGTTGACCATAGCGACAAATATACCTGTCATTGGCGAGAGTGCGGGGAACAACAAATCGAAAATGGACGCGATATACGGGTTCGTCGTAACGCCCAGCCTCAATATCGCCACTCCTAAACAGGCACGCCATCAACCTAATCCATTCCTCCTAGTAGAGGAAGGTTAGGATGGGGACAATACTAGGACATGTCCACCTTCGCCGACAATCAATCCAACTCCCGCATGACCTGATAAATATGCCCAAACAACTTCGAACCTTCGCGCACCAGCTCAAAGTAGCCGACCCTGCTGGACGGGTTGAGATGGTCGAAGAAGGAAAACTCAGTGTGATACACATCGCCTCGCCGCTGCAAGGCGTCAACTAGGCGGCGCGATTCTTCCGATGGCACGAGCGGGTCCTGCCGGTCGTGCATTACGAGGATGCGTGCCCGCAAGTCGTTAATGTTCGTGCTGGGCGAAATGTTGTTCAGTGTGTCGAGCGATTGCGGCGGCAGTAGTTCGATTAGCCGTCGCGCTTCGTCGATGTTCGGCGCGTGCAGTATGTCGTAAACCAGCCGCCCTTCCGACGACAACTCTTCAAGCGATAATCCCGATGGCAGCGCCGAGCCATCTTCGATCGCCTGTGCGATTTGTTGGCGTTCCGCGACGTCGGGCACCGATTCCAACAGGTGCGTGCGGACGACTGCTGTGCTGAGCTGATCCGGTTGCCATTGCCTGCTGTCGCCGTCATAGAAGCGGCGATGCGTTACGACCGACGCAATCAGGTCTTTGGCGTCGTAGTAGCCGGCGAACGAGTTCACCACCGTTACATCGTCCCTGATCCGCTCGTCTTGCGCCGCAACCAGCAACAGAGAAGAGCCGACGCAGAAGCCTGCCATGCCGACTTTTTCGCCATCGACCATTGACAGCGTGCGAAGATACTCGAATCCGTATACAAGGTCATTGATTTCCTGCCCGCTGACGCGCCTCTGCGCCATTAGTTCCGACCATGGAATCATCACGACAATGCCCGTTCGCGCGATAGCATTGCCCACATTCACCACGCGCTCATCGTCCTTGCCCGCCGGGTTGACGCCGAGGAAGAACAGCACCGCGCTGCGTTCGCCGCCGCCCGCAGGCACATACAGGTCCGCTACGCCCACTCTGCCATCGCCAAGCGGATAGGTGATTTCCATTCGTTCTGGCGTGTCCGTGAACCATTCTGCGGGCTTTATCGGCACGGTCGGCAGCACCTGCGCCACGAAGCCGAGCGCCCGCCCGGTCGCACTCACTTGCGGCGTAAATGCCAGCACGAACGAGGTCGCGAGTACAGTGAGGACGATCACGCATGTCCTGACAAGACGGCGAGATGTGGCGGGCGGAAAGAATATAGACTTCATGATGATGTGGGTGCTATTCTAACTGCGCAAAGCATACTTCAGGGTCATTGCGCGATTGGAAATGGTTGTCATTGGATTGCCCATCATAATGTTTCCCCAGCGTTGAATCCCAGTGTGATCCCCCACAGTATGGGGCACAGTGTGAAAATGAAATCTTTGAAATAGGATACCATTGAATAAGAAATTAGCCTACACTACCGCGATGTCCAGCGAGAGCGACGGCGGCGCGCATATTGGCGCGGTGGTGCTTGCGGCGGGCGACAGCAACCGGATGCAGGGCATCGACAAGATTTTTTACCCGCTCGGAGGCGTACCTCTGGTATGGCGTAGCATTGCGACATTCCTGGCGCATCCGATGATCGAAGACATCGTTCTTGTAACATCAGCGTCTAACATGGGGCGGGCAGTGGAAGTGATTGCTGAGAATGGCGCAGGCGGCGTTGTCAAAGTGTGCGAGGGCGGCGAGCGCAGGCAAGATTCGGTGAATAGAGGATTGCGGTTGCTGGACGATTGCGAGTACATCGTAGTACACGACGGCGCGCGGCCGTTTGTCAGCGAGGATATGATAGACAGGGGCATAGCGGAATCTAAGGAGTGCGGCGCGGCGATTGCAGCAGTGCCTGTCAAGGACACTATCAAGATGTCCAACAAGATTCCCGATGGCGAGCATACGGTAGCGCAGACACTGCCCAGAGACCGGCTGTGGGCAGTGCAGACGCCGCAGATATTCCGAGCAACGCTGCTCGCAGAGGCGCACCAGCGAGTTTCGCATATGGTTACGGACGACGCATCGATGATCGAGGCTATCGGCAATCCTGTAAGGCTGTTCCACGGTTCGTATTACAACATCAAGGTAACCACTCCGGAAGACCTGCTATTCGCAAATGCCATCGTTGCCGGCGGGCTTTCCAATATCGATAGAACCGTCAACACCGTCAGCGCGGCGCAGTCAGGAAGCGGCGAATGACCACGCGATCCGGTATCGGCTTCGACGTTCACCCGCTTGTCGAAGGGCGCGCGCTGGTGCTTGGCGGCGTTACGATTCCGTACGCTCGCGGACTTGCCGGGCATAGCGACGGCGACGGGCTGATTCACGCCATCAT
Source organism: Chloroflexota bacterium (assembly GCA_009840355.1). Taxonomy (NCBI): domain Bacteria; kingdom Bacillati; phylum Chloroflexota; species Chloroflexota bacterium. The sequence continues at coordinate 156,523 of VXNZ01000026.1, read as the reverse complement.
TGACGCGATGCTGGGCGCGGCGGCGCTCGGCGACATCGGCACTCACTTCGCGCCGGGGGATGCAAGATACAAGGGCATTGCGAGCAGCGAACTGCTGACAGCGACCATCTCGCTGCTGCGCGGCAAGCGTTGGCGCGTAACCTTTGTTGATGCTACAATAATCGCCGAGCGCCCTATCTTGAGACCGCACATCGGCGACCTTCGCCATACGCTTGCCGCAATATTGCACCTCGATGTGGACTGCGTCAGCGTCAAGGCGACGACGACGGACGGTTTGGGCTTCGTCGGGCGCGGCGAAGGTATCGGCACTCTGGCAATTGCAACGATTGAACGGATAGCATGAAACTGTACAATACCCTCTCCGGCCGCAAGGAGAAGTTCACCACCGCAGACAACACCGTTGGGATGTATGTGTGCGGAATCACCCCTTACGCTCCCTCTCACATTGGCCACGCGATGATGTCCGTCGTCTTCGATGTCGTGCGGCGATACCTAGAATTCAAGGGATACGCCGTTAAGCACATCCAGAATTTCACGGATGTTGACGACAAAATCATCACGGCTGCGAACGAAAACGGCATCTCCACAGAAGAACTCGCGGAGACCAATATCGCACAGTATCACGACGAGATGGACACGCTGAATGTGCTGCGCGCGCATGTTTACCCCAGGGCGACTACCGAGATTCCCGCGATTGTCAGCATGATCGCATCGCTGGAAGAGCAAGGCTACGCGTACAATGTGAACGGCGATGTGTACTTCCGAGTCGGGCGCAAGGAGGACTACGGCAAGCTCAGCCGGCGCAGCGCAGAAGACCTGCTCTATGGCGCGCGCGTCGAGGTGGACGAGGCGAAGGAAGACCCGCGCGACTTTGCGCTGTGGAAATCGCAAAAGCCTGGCGAACCCGCATGGGACAGCCCGTGGGGCGCCGGACGACCCGGCTGGCATATCGAGTGCAGCGCAATGTCCATGCGCTACCTCCCAGATGGTGTGGACATTCACGGCGGCGGGCAGGACCTAATCTTCCCGCACCACGAGAACGAGATTGCGCAGAGCGAGAGTTTCAGCCAGACACAGCCATTCGCCCGATTCTGGATGCACAACGGCTTGTTGAGTATCAATGAGGACAAGATGAGCAAGTCGATCGGCAATGTGATAACGGTGAGCGAGGCGCTCAGCCGGTTCTCGCCGCCAGCGTTACGTCTGTTCTTCCTCAGCTCGCATTACCGCAGTCCGCTTGTGTACAGTACTCAGAACATCAACGCGCAGGAACGCGCTATCGAGCGCATCCGCAACGCCGCCGCGCCTAGAGACGGCAGCGCGAACGGCGAAGTGCTGGACGCGTCGAAATACAGAAGTGTGTTCGTTGAGGCGATGGACGACGACTTCAGCACGCCGCGTGCGCTGGCGGCAATCTTCGACCTGTCACGCGAGATTAACCGCGCCGCCGAACAAAGCAAGGATGTGTCCGCAGCGCAGCAGACGCTCCGCGAGCTGGTTGACATACTTGGCATAGACATCGAACATCAAGCCGAGGACTCCGGCGGCGACATTGCGCCATTCGTGGAGCTGCTAGTGGACATCCGTGCCGAACTTCGATCCGCAAAGCAGTTCGCCCTTGCCGACAAGATTCGCGACGAGCTTACGGAGCGAGGCGTAACACTCGAAGACTCCAGCAGCGGCACGGAATGGCGGTACAGAGCGCCATCTCAGGCCGGCTAGACGCCACCGCACGGCATGGCTGAGCCACAGCGCAACGGCATCGCGTCGGACCTGCGGCGCATCCTGGGTTCTGGCAGTGTTGCCGATCAACCTGCCAGCATGAGCCGATATACCGGCGATGCGCTTGGACCTTATCGCGCGTTCAGTGCTGCAGACCGGCTTCGCGCAACGCCTAGCGTCGTCGTGTTCCCCGATAGCGCACGACAAATCTCACGCGTCCTGCGTTATGCGCAGCAGCAAAGTGTGCCCGTCGTCCCATACGGCGGCGGCACCGGCGTGTTCGGCGCGGCGACGCCAATCGAAGGCTGCATCGTGCTCAGCCTTGACCGCCTGAACGGCATTCTCGATATTTCACCGCAGGACTTCACGGCGCGATTGCAAGCAGGCGTAGTGCTGGACAACGCGGCGCGCGCATTGCACGGCAAAAACATGCTGCTCGGACACGATCCTTGGAGCCGCCCGATTGCGACCGTCGGCGGGGCGATTTCCACGGATGGCGTAGGATACACTGCCGCGCGTTACGGTTCGATGGGCGAGCAAGTGCTAGGCGTTGAGGCGGTGCTCGCGGACGGCGAGATTATTCGCGCGCGCGCCAATGCCAAGCCGACTAACGGGCTGCCCTTGCAGCACCTGCTCATCGGGATGGAAGGCACTTTCGGAGTCGTCAGTGAGGCTACCTTGCGCATCTTTCCTCAGCCGCAAACGCGCCTTATCGCGGGCGTGGACTTCCTCACATTCGAGGCGGGCTTCCACGCAATCTGCCGCCTGTACGCTGAAGGCATGCGTCCCACGATGATCGACTATGGCACCGATGCGGACATCGCCAATTCTCCTGAATCCGATTCTTCACCGGCGGACGAAGATGCGACTTTGTACATCGCGTTCGAGGGCTTCACGGAAGATGTGCGAACGCAGTGGCAGAAAACTCTGGACATTTGCCGCGAATACGACGGCATCGAGGGCAGCCGCGAAGAAGCGCTGGCATTCTGGCATAACAGACACGCGCCCGGCGAACGATACAAGCGAAGTGTACTGCAAAGCGCCAATCCCGTAGAGGCTCGGCGAGATGCAGCATCGGCGCGGGTGGATTACCTGCATGTCGCGCTGCCGACCTCCCGCGTGCTTGACTATCGCAAGCGTTGCATGGGCATATTCGCCAATAACGGCGTGAAGGTACGCGAGTGGTCGATATGGGCGCGCCCGGAGTTCTTATCGTTCCTCATAGCGCAAGAACAGGACGCGCAGACTGATGATTATGCCGGAGACATGGGGCAGGTCGTGGATGCCGTGCTGTCGCTGGCGCAGCGAATGGGCGGCTCAATGGAATACTGCCACGGCGTCGGGCTAAAGCTGGCACATCTTGCTGAGTCAGAGCATGGCAGCGGACTGCAAATTATGCGCCGACTAAAGCGGGTGATAGACTCGAACAACATCCTCAATCCGGGCAAGTTACTGGGCTAACTTTTGCGTTGGCGAAGGCCAATCAGTGGGCAGGCGCCGCAATCGCACGTGCCGGGCGTTATGCAAATCAATGTTGACGCAATGCGCCGCAATTAGGCGAATCTGACGCTTAGTATGGAGACGGCTATGAAAACGACGACCATTGCGATGGTAAATTGGAATAGCACGCGTTCAATGCCGCGACGCGTGCGGAACGAGCCTTCTGCGGCGCCGAACAGGCCTGTGCCTTGTCCGCGAACCTGCAGCAGGATTATCGTTACGAGTATGATGGATATTGCTATTTGAACTATGTTTAACCAGTTTGACCAAGCCATCGTGTTCCTTATCCGCCGCTCAGTTGCCGCGCTGTCTAGTTCATCGCCAGCCTTATGAACGACCTCGGTTTGCTGCTCTCATGATACACCGCCATAATCGACCTCGCTAGTTTTTCTGGGTCGTGCCTTACGGGATGCGTGGCGTCCGTGAGGTCGGTCAGATGCAGGCGCGCGCCCTTCAGCATATCTCCGTCGTGGCACACCGGCGTGCCGTAGAAATTCGGTCCCAGTTCGCGCGGGTTGTCGTTCGCTATCACATGGTCAACGATGTCGGTGATGGTGTGCTTGGTGAGCGCGTCGTGATGGTCGCGCACTGAATAGCCCTCGGTCTCGCCCTGCTGTGTAGCGATGTTGGAGATGTAGATTTTTGTCGCGGACGACGCCCTGATTGCCTCCGCTATGCCGTCCACCATCAAGTTCGGCAAAATGCTCGTGTACAAGCTGCCCGGTCCGATGACAATCGCCTGCGCCTCTCGCAGCGCCTCAATCGCCATTGGGTGCGCCGATGCGTCCGGCGGGTCTATCATTAGGCGGTCTATGCCACCTTGCGCCATGGCGACATTCGATTCGCCATGAATTACATCGCCGCTCTTTTGCTTAACTGATAGCCGCAAGTTCGCCATCGTCGCGGGGACAACCTTGCCGTGCACCGCGAGCACCCGGCTAGACTCCACAAGCGCCTTGTCGAAGCTGTGGGTAACACTCGTCATCGCGGCAATGAACAGGTTGCCGAAGCTATGTCCCTTGAGGCAATCGCCCTCCTCGAACCTGTACTGGAATAGTTCTTCGACCAGCGGCTCGGCATCGGACATCGCAACCAAGCAGTTGCGGAAATCGCCGGGTGGCAGCACGCCAAGCTCTTCGCGCAGACGCCCGGAGCTGCCGCCATCATCGCCCACGGTTACTATCGCGGTCAGGTTGTCGGTGTGCGCCTTCAAACCGCGCAGTAGAACGGACTGACCGGTGCCTCCGCCTATCGCCACGATGCGCGGTCCCCTTGCGAGAGAGCGGCGCGTATATATCGTGCTAGCGATGCTGTTGATTGCGGGCGAGTCTAGGATTAGTGGGCCTACGGAGCGGTACAGTCCGAACAGCGCGAAGTATATGATCAGTCCGCCGCCGAACAGGAGGATTATGCCTTCGAGAAATGACGGCAGCATGTCCGGCGGACGCAGCGTAACCAGTTCGACGAAGACATAGACAAGCCCGAGCAAGCACATCAGCATGCCGAGCGCGCCGAGCAGCATCCAGCGCTTCAGTCCGATTCCCGGTGTGGCGAGCCGCAGGATGTCCAGCCACGCAGTTCGGCGTCGATGCCCGTTGGCGGAATACACCCGCCCGTTGCGCAGGAAAGCCCCGTTCATGCGGACTGCCTGATGGCGTCGAGCCGCTCCTGCAGCAGCTGCATCACGAGCTGGGGATTGGCTTTGCCTCTGGTTATCTTCATCACCTGCCCGACGAGGAAGCGAATCGCCTGATCTTTGCCTTCCAGATATTCGGCGACCGGCTTGGGGTTGGAGGCGATAGCCTCGTCCACAGCGTCGCCAAGCGCGTCCGTGTCGCTGATTTGCACCAAGCCCTGCTCTTCGGCGATGCTCTCCGGTGCCTTGCCGGTGTTGTACATCTGCTCGAAGACGGTCTTCGCCATGCTATTGCTGAGTGCGCCGCCTTCTACCATATGCAGCAAATCAGCGAAGTGCTGAGGCGTGATTCGTATGCCTTCGATGTCGCCGTTCGTCTCGTTAAGCAGCCTACCAAGCTCGGTGAGTGTCCAATTGCTGACTTGCTTCGCGAACTGCTCTGTAGCGTCGCCGGACTTGCCGGATTCGCCTTTGGCCGACACGACCGATTCGTAGTAATCCGCCGTTGCTTTGTTTATCGTGAGCAGGTTGGCGTCATACTCGGACAAGCCGTATTGTGTCATGAATCGCTGCCGTCGTGCGGCGGGCAGTTCGGGCAGCACATCGCGCACTGCCTGCACCCAGCCGTCTTCGATGGCGAGCGGCGGCAAGTCCGGTTCCGGGAAGTAGCGATAGTCGTGCGCGTATTCCTTCGTGCGCTGCGTGAAGGTGGTCGCGGTGGCATCGTCCCAGCCGCGCGTTTCTTGCACGATGAGCTCGCCTTCCTTGACAGCGAGTACCTGCCGCTCGGCTTCGTATGACAGCGCACGATGCACCGCGCGGAAGCTGTTCATATTCTTAATTTCGACCTTCGCGCCGAACTCCGCGCTGCCGAGCGGGCGCACGCTAATGTTGGCGTCGCAGCGGAAGTTGCCTTCTTCCATGTTGGCGCTGCTCACGCCGATGTAGCGCAATATGGACTGCAATTGCGTCAGGTAGCTGCGGGCTTCGTCGGGGCTACGCATATCCGGCTCGCTGACGATTTCCATCAATGGCACGCCGGCGCGATTGATGTCCAGCAGGCTGTAGTTTTCGCCGAAATCGTCCGCGCGGTGGAACAGCTTCGCCACATCCTCCTCGAGGTGAACGCGCGTAACGCCGATGAGCTTCTCGCCGTCATCAGTCTCGATGTTCAGGCAGCCGCCGTGCGCGACCGGCTGGTCGTACTGTGAAATCTGGTAGCCCTTCATTAGGTCGGGATACGGGTAGTTTTTGCGGTCGAACTTGGTGATGGCGGATATTTCACAGCCGAGCGCAAGTCCGGTGCGGATTACAAAATCGACCGCCTTTTGGTTCATCACGGGCATCGCGCCTGGCATGCCGAGACAAACGGCGCAGACGGTAGTATTGGGCGGCGCGTCCTGATACGCCGCGCTGCACGCGCAGAACATCTTGCTCTCCGTCAGCAATTGCGAATGCACTTCCAAGCCGATGACGATTTCGTACTCAGTGGACTGTTGCGCCGTCATTGTGATCCCAAAACCTTCAGCATTGACATTATTGAGAATACAACCGCCTATTAGTATAGAAAATCACAATCCGAAACACAACCGAGTGTGTTGTAAGACGATTTCACAAATGCAATTTATCCCTGTCATTTCGAGCGAAGCGAGAAATCTAAAGTCGGAAACAGGTTGCCTGCAACGATTTCAGATGCCTCACTGCGTTCGGAATGACAAAAACAGCGCGGAATGACAACACTAGGGATTTGTGGAATCGTCTCGTTGTGAACACGATTCCACAACACCCTTCCACTCGCGACGGGCTGACAGAGAATGATTAGAATGGGTGAGAACGAGCCTGATAGCGTAGGCAGTCGCTCATTATGAGCATATCTTCGCCAAAGGACGCATACTTGTACAATAGGCGCATTGCAGTTACGTCGCTGTCCGATGATTGGCGAACTTGCCCCCTTCCCAACCTTCCCCCATAACGAGTGAAGGCTAGGATATGGGTACTACATGGACAACTCGCCTTCCAGCTCACTTATCGCGCTGTCCAATGTGGCGATGATTTCGTCGATGTCGTCGGTAGTGATGCAGAGCGGCGGGCCGATCGCGACCCGGTCGCCTCCGAAGCGCAGGATTATGCCGCGATCGCGCATCTTCTCGGTCAAGCGCTTGCCCACTTGCTGGCTTTCGTCAAACTTTGCCTTGCTATCACTGTCGCTGACGAGTTCCACGCCCAGCAGTAAGCCGATGCCGCGCACATCGCCAATTGACGGGTGGATCTCTTGCAGCTCTTGCAGCCGTTCCAAGAAGTATATGCCCATGCTTGCCGAGTTGCTGACCAGCTCTTCGCGCTCGATAATCTCGATGTTCTTGAGTGCGACGGCTGCAGTTACCGGATGACCGCCAAAAGTGAGAGCCTGCCGGAATACATTGTCTTCGCCGGCGAATGCGTCTGCGATATGCGTGCCGGCGATTGTCGCGGCGAGCGGCAGGTAGCTGCTGGTAATGCCCTTGGCAATAGTCATGATGTCCGGCACGACGCCGTAGTGCTCCATCGCGAACATCTTGCCGGTGCGCCCGAAGCCGGTTACCACTTCGTCGGCGATGAGCACGACTCCGTAGCGGTCGCATGTCTCGCGCACCATCTGCCAGTAGTCAGGCGATGGCGGAGCCAAGCCGGACGCGACAGGTTCGCCTATGAACGCGGCAACGGTGTCCGGGTTGTGCAGCAGTATCAGGTCTTCAACGGCGCGCGCGGAACGCTCGGCGCACTCCTCCGGCGTGCTGCTGCCGAACTCGCATCGGTAGAAATACGGCTGCGGCGCATACAGCATGCCGGGCATCGCCGGCTCGAAGTCGCTGATGCCCGAGCTTGCGCCCATCCACATCACGCCGCCCGTCGCGCCGTGGTACGACCCGCGCCTGCTGATAACCTTGTAGCGTCCGTTGTCGCCCCGCCGCTTGTGGTACGCTCTGGCGATTTTGACCGCAGTCTCGTTCGCCTCGGAGCCGCCGCTGACAGGCCAGACGCGTTCCAGATTGTCGGGCGCAAGTTCCGCCAACTTTTCGACTAGGCGGATTAGCGGCGCGGTGGTCGTGCCTTGCGGGAAGTAGGTCAGCTTGCGCATCTGCTCGAGCATCGTGTCGGCGATGGTGGTGTGTCCGTAACCCGCGTTGACGGATGCGTATCCACCGTGCGCGTCGATCCAGACATTGCCCTCGGCGTCGGTTACACGCACGCCATCACCGCTGACCATGATAGGGGGACCGCCCTCTTCCGCCATAGTCGTCCAATCGGCGTTGTGCATCCAAAGGTGGTCGAGAGCCGCCTGTCTGACGGAATCAATGTCGCTTGTCGTTGTCATTTGGTGCTCCCTATGAGATACCCCTACCTGCTTTGCCACCGATTTCGAAACAGCTCGCTATGTCATCCGCGATATGCCCATTTCGCCTTCGAGTTCCCAGAGGGACAGGTCGATGGCGTGCACGATTTCGTCCACCTCTTCGCGGGTGATACACAGCGGCGGTCCGATGTTCAGGATGTTGCTGTTGATGCGGAAAATCAGTCCGTGCCGCTTGAACTTCTCGTTGAGGCGCTCCGGCACACGCAGTTCCGGCGCAAAGCCCGCCTTCGTCGCGCGGTCGCTCACAAGCTCAACGGCGAGCAGCAAGCCGATGCCGCGCACATCGCCGACTAGCGGGTGATCAACGGCCAGTCCTTCCAGTTGCTCCTTGAAGTACGCGCCGACCTGTGCAGAATTCGCCACAAGGTCTTCGTTCTCGATGATTTCGATGTTCTTCAGCGACGCTGCCGCCGCGACAGGATGCCCCGCCGCAGTGAACACATGCCGCAGGATATTGCGCTCGCCGGCAAAGGCGTCCGCAATTTCCTTGCTGACGATTGCCGCCGCCATCGGCAGGTAACTGCTCACAATGCCCTTCGCCACGGTCATAATGTCCGGCGCGACGCCCCAGTGTTCCAGCGCGAACATCTTGCCGGTGCGCCCGAAACCGCAAATCACCTCGTCCGCGATGAGCAGCACGCCGTGCTTGTCGCATATTTGGCGCAGCATAGGCCAGTATTCGTCGCCCGGCACGACCGCGCCTTGCGGTATCGCCACCGGCTCTGCGATGACGGCTGCGACAGTCTGCGGTCCGTGAAATTCTATGAGCCTTTCGACCGCCTCAGCGGAGCGCGCGGCACTCTCGGACGGCGTCTCGTCGGCGCGTTCCGATCTGTACGGGTTGGGCTGCGGTGCGTGCACCATGCCCGGGTAAATCGGCTCGTAGTCGTGGCGCGGCTGATACGGGCTGCCGCCGAGCCACAGCACGCCCGCCGTCATGCCATGATACGACCCGATGCGGCTGATGACCTTGTAACGACCCGGTTCGCCGGTGCGCTTGTGGTAGGCGCGGGCGATCTTCAGCGCGGTCTCGTTCGCCTCCGAACCGCCGCTTACCGGGAACACGCGGGACAGGCTGCCCGGCGCAATCTCCGCGAGTTTCGCCGCGAGTTTTGCCATCGGGACGGTGGTCGTGCCTTGCGGGAAGTAGTGCAAACTTGCCATCTGCTCATACGCCGCTTCGCCGATTTCCTCGCGGCCGTAGCCCACATTGACCGAGTTGTAGCCGCCGTTGACATCAATCCACGAATTGCCGTCGGAATCGATGACGCGCACGCCGTCGCCGCTCTCGATAATCTGCGGCTCGCCCTCCTCCGCCATCTGCGTCCAATCTCGGTTGTGCATCCACAAATATCGCAAAGATGCCCTGCGCAGGGCCTCGCTGTCGGAAATCGCGGTAGTCATATGATTGCTCCTTGCTTGGGCGCTCCTTACCGGGGTCTGTCAGAATGCCACAAGTGTACTCCGCGCAATGGGGCAAGGCAAGGTGTGTTGAAATCCGCCAGATAGTTAGTAAGAGAGACGGAAAGAGTAGAAGACACGAAGGGACAGACAGTGCGCTCACTATGAAAACGCAAAGAAGGATTCTATCCAGACTCAGAGTTGACGGATAGAGGAGAATTTCTGCGATATCTACTTAACACAGCAGCGTTTTCCACATCTGTTCGAAATCGCTCGATCAACTCGAGCATAGTCTCATGCAACGGCATGTAGTCATCGGACTGGATCTCCAAACGTTCTCCGTGAGCTACCGAATTTCTGTTTCGCAGTAAGCGTTCATCGAGCATTACGTTTTGGATTTCGTAGCTGGTAGCGTCAACTCCCACATATTGCAGTATCTCTTTGAGAACCTCCGAATTTAGATTAGAGCGGGTGTTGATCGCCTTCTCACAATCTATACTGAATCGTTCAGGCAGTTGAGACGCAAAATAGTTGGTAAGATGAGTGTGCAGTGTGGCTACCCTGGACTGCTCCGGCTGTTGGATATCCGACAGCAATCCGAGTGCTAAGAAATTTGGCGCAACATCATGAAGTCTCAAGCGTTGAGACACTACGAAGCAGATGTAAGCCGTCGCTGCGTTCTTAATAAAACCTTCCCAATGGGCGTACAGGAGGCATATCGCAGCCCTGAGTAGCGTTGCCTCCTCATGTGCCCTCGCCTTTTGTATCGTGAAACGCAGAGTCGTCAGTTCTCTCTTTCGCCAAGCGAGTTCGTTATCTAAGAATTCGCTCAGTTCGGTAAGCGACCGAATTCTCATGGTGCGAAAATTCGCCTTCCAAGAGGAATGTTCGTCTGTATTCGCGACGACGCATTTCTACCAGAACCGCTATTGAATTCGCTATTATCCCAAAGAGCTTTGGAGATTTTTTTGATGTTCGGTATCTTGGTTTTTCCGTTCTTAGTATACGCTTCAAAGTTATAGCCCAAACCCATCGCTATGGGTTCAAAAGCGGAAATTATGAAAGGACCCCGATATGCCTTTCTTTCTACATCGTACCTGCGGAAACTATCCTCGCCTAGGGATGATGCCAGCCTATCAAAGGTGAACTCAAATGCCTCCTTCTCAATCGAAAAGGTCTTCTTGAGGGCTTTAGACTTGGCAAGAGCAGTAATCCTATCAGTTAGAAACTCCCCCAAGTCGCCTACTGAGCTTAATGACGTTTGCTCTAAGCGTCGGAACACCACGAAACGAGTGACAAGCTCCAAGTCGTACTGCTGCGATTTTAGCCTGTCCGACAAGGGTATGCACGCTTGGAAGTTCTTATACCTAGCCAAGTCAGCAATCCATCTATAGGCATCTGGATTGACCATCATTAAGACGACATTGCGGAGTTCTTGGCCAGATAGCTGGGACCCTCCAGTGTTCAGACGTTGAAAGAGTTCATACTTAGTATCTTCGCTACTCTCTCGAAGAATGATTTTCACATCTATTTTAGAACGCCTGATTATGAGTTGGTTCGTTCTACCAATAGACTCTTCTTTATCATCAGACTTCCATTTCATACCTTCTAGTGAAGGAAGGTATTTAGTTTTCGTGAGCGTCAACGGAGGTAGCGTGTTATCGTCTTCATCCTTGAGTACGCCAACCAACTCAAAGATTGTAGATAGCCTTTGCAATCCGTCGACTACATCCCATACACCATCTTCTCTTTGCGAGACAAAGATTGAGGGAAGTGGTATTCCGAGCAGTATGGACTCTATGAGGCGAGATTTCTGCTCTGGAGACCAGCGATAGAATCTTTGAAACTCCGGATGTATATCCAATTCATCGTCATTGTATAGGTTCAGCAATTCTCCGATGGACATGGGATAACCGTCGCTGCGAACCTCAGCACTCCTATCTTTGATTTCTTGGTCAAGCCCCATTCTTCCATCCTTTTATACACGAATTTTGAGCAATGGATAGTCTATACGCCATTCTAGGATCAAACTGGCATTAGGTCAAACACTCGTTGAGCTGACAATACTCATGTATCTCCCCTCAGACGGCAAGATACAATCCCCGCCGATGCGATATACTGGTCAGGTTGACTTGAAAATATCGGAGGCATCAATGAGATTAGGTTCGTTTATATTTCCCGTAAGCCACTATCCATACAGCGACAGTTCGGTGATAGACAGCACGCTCGAAGAGATTGAGTTTGCGGAGCGCATTGGCTTGGATGCGGTTTGGCTTACGGAGCATCACTTCGATGGCGCGGTGGCTTATGCGGACCCTCTGGTGTTCGGCGCGGCGGTGGCGGCGCGCACCAAGCATGTCAAGATAGGCTTTGCGGTGGTGGAACTCGCGCTGCATCATCCGGTACGGCTGGCGGTGCAGACTTCCACACTGGACAACCTCAGCCACGGCAGGCTGATTGTCGGCACGGGACGCGGGTCGGCGTTCAATCATTATGAGTACATCGGCTACGGCATCGACATGCAGGACGGCATCGACCGTCTTGACGAGAACGAGGAATTGCTGATGAAAGCGTGGACGGAGACGCCGCTGAAGCACGAGGGCGAGCATTGGCAGATGAAGTTCCCGATGCTGCGCCCGCGACCGTATCAGAAGCCGCACCCGCCGCTGATTCGCGCGTGCATCAGCGAGGCGTCTAGCATCGCGATGGCGCGGATTGGAAGGCCGATAATGCTGGGCATACTGCCGCTCGAATCGCTCACTGACAGGCTGAACGCCTTCCGCGACACGATGCTCCAATCTGGCTTCGACGAGCAGACGACGGCAGCGACATTCGACCAGTGCTGGGCGTCGCGGAATGTGTTCGTGGCGGACACTCACGAAGAAGCGCGAGAGCTGGCGGAGTACGGTTTCGCGCGAGAGCGCAGGCACTTCGGCGAGGCAAGGCGGCTTTTCAATCCCGGAGGCGGTCCGACGCAACAAGGCAGCGGAACATCTTCAGCAAGGGAAAGCCTGGAAATGTCGTTCATAATGGGAACGCCAAGCCAAGTGGCAGAAGAGCTAATGGCGTTCAAATCCGCCGGTGTGCCCAACCTGATGCTAAAGTTCAACACTGGGCAGATGGAGCCACAGAAGGTGCAGGCGTCGATGCGGCTCTTTGGCGAGAAGGTGATGCCAATCATCCATCGTCGTTGATTGCAGTCTCCACCCGCTTTGGCTGTCATTCCTAGCGCAGCGAGGAATCTGAAATCTGCGAGCGCCACATGCGCCAAGATTTCAGATTCTTCACTCCGCTGCGCTATGTTCAGAATGACATCGGAAGATATTTACAGCACCGCTTCCGCAATTCCTTCTAAGCTGGCAATACACTCATCTTCAGGTTCGGTTGGTAGGCGCACCATCACGCGGTCGGCGCCGGCTTCTTGCAGTTGCGCTATCAGGTCGCGGTCGGCGGGCTGGCCGTAAACGGATACGCTGATGGACGACGGGTCTCTTCCTGCGGCTTCTGCGAGTTCGCTGATGGTCGCGCGTCCTTGCGCCACCTGCTCCGGCGTCACGCGGTTCGGCATCCAGCCGTCGCCGCAGTCCACGACGCGCTTGAATACATTGCGCGCCATGCCGCCAATCAGCACCGGCGGATGCGGCCGCTGCACCGGTCGCGGGAAGGAATATACCGGCGGGAAGTCGTAATACTTGCCGTGGTATTCGCTCTCCACTTTCGTCCATAGCTCCTTCATCGCCAGGACGGACTCGCGCGTCTGAGTCCAGCGATGGTCAAAGTCCGCGCCCATAATCTCGGCTTCTTCGCGGTGCCAGCCCGTGCCTATGCCGAATAGGAAGCGCCCTTTGGAGTACATGTCAAGCGTCGCGACTTCTTTGGCGAGCAGCAGCGGGTTGCGCTCCGGCACAAGACAGATGCCCGTGCCGAGCTTCAGCGTGGTCGTAACCGCAGATGCCCTGCCGAGCGCCACGAACGGATCGACTATGTCTGCATACACCTTCGGAATTACGCCGTCAGCCGAGCCGGGCCAAGGCGAACTGGCGTTTACCGGCAGAATGGGGTGTTCAGGCACCCAGAACGACTCGAACCCAAGTTCTTCGGCGCGCTTGGCGATGACTACGACATCGGCAGAGTAGTCAGTTGGAAATGTGGATATTCCTATGTTCACGAAACTGTAACCTCCTCTAAGTTTCGTGCATTATACCTTACTTCCTGAATATCCCGTATATCGACGAGAGATTAACGAGAATGCGATAAAATATACGCAAGGACTATTTCCGACATTATTCAGGGGAGCGATTTCGTTGGAGATTATTCCGGGCATTCACGCCATTCCGGGAACGCACATCTCGCGCGTGTACCTAATTGAAGACGACGAGCTGAGCTTGGTTGACACCGGCATGCCTTGGAGCGCGGAGCGTATCATAAGGTACATTCGCAGCATCGGCAGACGACCGGAGGAGATTAGCCGCATACTGCTGACGCACAGCCATCCCGACCATATCGGCGGCGCGCCGGGCATCCTTAAACACAGCGGCGCGAGCGTGTTCGCGCACCAAGCAGACTCACGCCAGCGCCACGGCAATTACCGCACGCTCGACTACATTGGCATATTCGGACCGATGGAGGCGGCGCTGCCGTTCTTCCATCGCACACGCTTGGACTGCCTTGTGACAGAAGGCGACCTGATACCCATCGCCGGCGGCATTCGCGCGCTGTACACGCCGGGGCACACGCCCGGCAGCGTCTGCTACCTGCTAGAGCGCGAAGGGCTGCTGTTCAGCGGGGACACGATTTTCGCGGGACACGGCAGGGTGAGCCGTTCGTTGCCCTTCCCCGGCACGGACACAGCACAATATAGGCGGTCGGTCGAGCGCCTTGCCGCGATGGACTTTGACATACTTTGCGGCGGACACGGCGAACCGCTTGTCGTCGGCGCGTCCAGGGCGCTGCGCATTCTATTGCAACGCAAGCCTAATCCGCCGACATGGCGCGAATTCTTCTTCAGACGCTTGCCAAGACGCCTGCTTCTGCACCGCGGCATGAGCGACGAAGACTACGAGATCGACTAGCGTGCCTGCTGCGTTTCCAGCGCCTTCAGCAGTTCTTCCACTGCGGCGTATGCGTATGCGACATATTCGCCGGGTGGCAGTTCGAGTTCCGCCATCTCTTCTGTCTGCTCCACGCCGCCCATCTCGAACGGACCGGGTATCATCCGCAGCACCAGTTCGCGCAGCTCGCCGTCCGGACACACAACCACGCAGCCGTTGTCAGGATTGGATGCGCCGCCCGGCTCGACTTCGATAGCCTGTATCGTGCTGACTCCCATGAAGTTCGGGAACGGGTCAAGCAACGCTGCCAATTCGACGAGCAGCTTGTTCAGTTCAAGCATGGCGCGTTGCATCACCGCATCCGCGACTGCGCGCTTTATTAGTGGGTCAATTTGCGTGTCGTTCATTTTCTCGCACCTGCGTAACGCAATATTATCGTTCTGCAATTCACCTTGTGCCTTCCCCGAACATAATACGGCTTAACCGCGAATATATCTCTTTATCTGCTGTCGGATTTGCCGTATAATGGGCGTTGCATCTCAAGGGCTTGTTCCCTTGAGGCAATGCAACGAAACAGGACGGCAACGTAGCTCAGGGGTAGAGCGGACGCTTCATAAGCGTTAGGTCGGTGGTTCGAACCCACCCGTTGCCACCACCACCCCCTTTTTCCTGCCATTTCTTCCTACATTTTCGCCTACTCGCTAGTTCGCAAGCAAGCATGCCGAGTTCCCACGCCTTCTCGCAATGGCTTCATAAGCGCACAATTGAATGACAAGCGCGGCGGCTCGCAATAACAGCCCCCACTGTCTGAGTTCACGATACGCTGTTCTGATGCCAAAGTCACACACAGATAGCGTTTCCTTCTAGGTGGTCAAGAGTGTTTTGCTACCGTTCGTGGTGAGCGCTTCGGCAAGCTCAGCGCAGGCTATGTAGAATTACGCGCCCCTGAGTTTTTTCCCTTCGACAGGCTAAGCACGAACGGAGTATTTTATTCAAACCACCTAATAGGGAAACGCTATCCCACCCCCCGCTAGTAGAATGTGGAGCCGCGTGTGCGCTAAAATATGCATAGTACTCATGATACGCCGCTTGGTCGTTGCGACTCCTAACCGATGCGTTTTGCAATCGTTCTAATAGGCGAGTGTGATGGCCGGTCATTTAGGTGGAGATGGAGTGGATGTTGAGATATTTTCGTCCTGTGGGGCTGCTTCCTAAGGGTCTGTTGCCCGCGAGATTGTTGTCCGTTGGGCTACTGATGGTCGCCGCGCTTGCCCTGTCCGCACTGCCCATGCTGACCAGCAATACTGCGTCGGCGCAGACGCCTGGCGACATCGAGCTGATTTCGACCGAGGTTACCAGCGAGTTTCAAGAAGGCATTCGCTTCGCAGTCGAGGTGCGGTCGGCGGTTGAAATCGACGAGATTGCGGTGAGATTTCGCATCGGGCAGCGCGACATTGCCGCGTACGAATACCTCGAAGTCGAAGCACAGGACGACGACAGCGTAAGCGCGTCCGCTTTCTACCGCACGAATACGGCAGCGCGCTACATCGCGCCCGGCACGATCATAACCCATCACTTCGAGGTTACTGACATCGCCGGCACGCGCTTGGAGACGCCTGAGACCGAGTACATCTACCACGATGACCGCTTCGAGTGGAACGAAATAACCAACGGCATCGTTACCGTGTCATATCACGGACCGGTGAGCTTCCGCGCGCAGGACATTCTGGACGCATCGGTGCAGACCCTGGAGATAATGGGGCCCCTACTCGGCGCCGGCGTGGACGACCCCATTCGCATCACAATGTACAACAATTGGCCAGAGATGCGCCCGGCATTGCCGCCGGCGAGCGAAGCCACCCGCCGCGAGCTTATCACCGAAGGGCAGGCGCATTCGCCGGAGGGCGTGCTGCTCGTTCTCGGCGGCGCGACAAGCGCGAGCGGTGTCACATCTCACGAAGTGACGCACATTCTCGTTCACCGCGCGGGCGAAGGTTCGCTCGGCAGGGTTCCCAGCTGGCTGAACGAAGGTCTCGCCGAGTTCGGCAACATACAGCCAGGCACGTCGTATGACAACGCCCTGGCATTCGCCATCGAGCACGACAGGCTGCTGCCCATCACCGCTATGGAAGCTCGGCCCGGCAATCCGCAGGACGTGATTATTTTCTACGGGCAGGCACGCAGCATCGTGCAGTATATGATTTTCGAGTACGGTCCCGAAAAGATGCGCGAGCTTATGGCGACCATCAAGAGCGGCAAAAACGTGCGCACCGCTGTGCAGGAGGTCTATGGCTTAACGCTCGTCGAACTGGAAAACGAGTGGCGCGCGCTGCTCGGCGTGGAACTTCGCCCATCGCCGGACGAGGCGAACGCGCGGCCGACGCCATTGCCCACGCCGAGCCTGACACTGCTGTCCATTGACCAGTTACGACAGCAGGGCAGCGGCGGCGCGACACCGGTGCCAGCCGCAGCAACCGCAGCACCAGCGCCCGAACCAACGGCGACCCCGCTACCGACAGCGGCACCAGAACCCACCGCGCCGCCCACCGCAGTGCCAACGACGACGCCGGCAACACGCGCAGAACAGGTAGCGGGCACGGCCGTAACCGCCCTTAACGAAATCGAACGCGAATCAGACGAACAAGGCGGCGGCTCATGCGGTGTGCCGACGAACAACGGCGCAGTGGAAATGTCGTCGGTCGCCCTTCTTGCGGGCATGGCGTGGCTATGGTTCCGGCGTAGAAGAAAATAGACAGCTTCGCGCGCGAAGACGGTGAACAAAACGTCGGCTTGCGTGGGAGCCAATGCTCAACGGCGCAGTGGAAATGTCGTCGGTTGCACCTGACACAGTCTTTGCAGATCTATGGTTTCTACGGCGCAATAGACGAAAGTGGACAGAATAGAGGTGGTTGGAATGGGAATGAAGGTGCACGGATGCTAGAAAACGAAGGTGATTGGCTGCGCGCTATCGAGAAGACTTGGGTTGTACGCTTTCCGCGTCAGAGTCTGGCGACATTCGGCGTTACGAACATTCGATACTTCGTCGTGACCGAGCCGGTCTATCAGGCGATGATGCCGGACCAGCGCGAGGGCGTAGTTCGCACCGGGCAGGTCGTCGCGGAAAAGCCTGCGGTCGTTACGCCGTTCTACGCTTCGAACCTAGACGGATTCAGCGATGACGCGTACGAATACCTGCAGCACGTTATGCAGAAGCACGGACCGAACAGCCCGGGCATCCTGTACCAGTATAGGAACCAGTCCGAAGGGATGGACATCCTGAAGGGCGCGCCCGAGGAGATTGCGCACCGCATCAGCGACGACTTAGACGAGCGCAGGCAGGAGCTCGCCGTCGTGATGGTGAGCGTGGACGAATACTGGGATGTGGCGCTGCTGAAGTTCATATACGAGTTCACATCGTCATCGGCAAGCCGCAATGTGGAAGAGTTCAAGTCGAGTGGTCTGCTCGACCCACAACCGGGAATGAACGGCATTCCCCGTGCAGCCACACGTGAGATTGAGCGCATGTTCGTCGAAATAGAATCCGGATCGCCCGTCGGCAACCCGGACATCCTAAAGCGCGAATTAGACAGATGGGGCTTGTTCGACTTCTACGAAGACCGCTTCCTTGCGATATTCAGGCGGATGGGGCTGTAAGCGCCCAGTTATTTCACCTGCATGTTGAAGAAATGCAGCAGCTATCACCGTGCAGCAAAAATCTCTTTCCCTTGATGGTGGAGGTCATGGGAGAGGCTAGGGCTGGGTACAGTGCCCATTCCACGAAAATCCATCCGACCACCAATCCACCACGCCCGCAATCGCCAAATCACCTAGAACCCAAACTCCGCCAATTCGACATGCCTACGATCCTCCGCAGATCGATAGGCAGCCAGCACGACTGCGAGATCCTTAATCGCCTCGTCACCGTCCATTATCGGTGGGCGGCTTTGTTGGATGCTGCAGCGGAACTCGCGCACCATATCGCGGACGCCCTGGTGCGCTGCCGGCAGGCGCACGTTGCGCTTGACCAGTGTGTTCTCGAAAGTGATTTCGCTACCGTACGGCTCGAATTCGATGTAGCCCTTGCTGCCCGTAATGCTCACCAGATTGCGTTCGCTCATCTTGGAAGTGGCGCGCGAGAAGTTGAACACCGCCACCGCGTCGTTGGGCAGATTGGCAATCATCACCAAGCCGTCCTCGCCGCCCGACCCACGATGCACCTTCGGCGGCTCGGCGGCATAAACCTGCGTGGGCATGCCGCCCAGATTGAGGATGATGTCGATGGAGTGGATGCCCGCGTCAATGAACGACCCGCCGCCCGTCAAGTCCGCATCGAAGCGCCAGTCCGTCGCTGGCGGACGAAACGCCTCGACCTTGATGTCTATCAGACGCAGTGTTCCGATGCTGCCGAGCGTGCCGGTCTCGACCATGGACTTCGCTCGCCTCGCTGTGTGCAGGAATCGATAGTTCTCCGCGACCATGAGATTTACGCCCGCGTCTTGAGCTGTGCGAACGAGCGTCTGCGCCTCTTCGACAGTGCGCGCGATCGGCTTCTCCATGAGTATGTGCTTACCATGCCGCGCCGCGAGCCGCGCGTTGTCGAGATGGACATGGTGCGGTGTGAAGAAGTATGCCGCCTGCACGCGCGAATCCGCTAGAGCCTCTTCGTAGCCGCCGAAGTAGTCCACTCCACCGAACCGATCGCAGTAATCCTTCGCCTTCGCCAGATCCCGGCTGGCAAAAAAGAAATCGAACTCGTCCGTCATATCGTGGATTTCGTCGAGCACAGTGTCTGCATACTTACCGCACCCGACAACGCAGAGTGCAAGTTTCATGTTCGTCTCCTTATGTCCCACACCCGCCAAGCCAAGGCTGGGCACAACAATCGTTCAAACTGTCCCTTCCCCTTCCTCTTGACGGGCTGACAGGGGTATGGATTTGCCTTTTATTAATATGGCGCTATCCGTAGGTCAGATCGGTCTGTCGCCGCCACTGTCGTTGCGCCCCGACCATTTAATCTCAAAGTTAGCATACCCCAATCAGCCCTGGATAGGGTAAGGAAAATCGTCCGCAAGGCAACACTGCGTTACAATATACAGCAATATAGATTCCATAAGTCTTTTATCAGAAAACTGAACGGATTGGTACGGATTACTTTGGAAGAATCAGTGCAAGAAGGTTGGTTGCAGCGTCTCGTGCGGTCAGTCGCCGCCATCTCGCGCCGCCCGCTTTCAATTCGCGCATTGAGACGGCTGTTATCGCGTATCCTTACGATCGCGCTAATATCGTTCACGCTGTTGACGGTGGCGGACGCGCGCCACTTCAACCCTGCGCAGCGCGAAGGTGCGCCGTATCGGTTCAACATCACGCAGTGGGAGCTGAGCAACGCGCCGGACAAGTGGCTGTACAAAGCGGGAAGCATACTGCGCGGACAAAGCACGGCGGAACGAGAGCAGGACACGCGCGACTACTTCGCCATGAATGTCGAGATGTCGCAGATACGCGGCGGCTTGAGGTTCGCCGCGGCGCAGGACTTGCGCGACGAGACGGCAAGGTTTCAGACACTGCTAGACGAGTCTGAGGCGCGCGCCGATGCGCTTTCTCGCGGCGCGGAAGAGACGGTAGAATCTTACATCAGCAGGGTGCTCGTGGACGAAGGGATAGGCGTATTTGGCGATGTACTGCTGCCGCCGGTCGATGTGCGCCTTACGCAGCCGCCAAAGCTCCTGATTGTTTCGCCGCGCGACAAGATAGACCGCAAGCATGAGATTCTCGTCCAGCAAGAAGTAACGCTGGCTGAGCGCGAAGACATAGAAGAGCGGATACTGCTCGCCGACGACATGTCCGCGCTCGTGGAAGACATCGGCGGGCTTGCGACATACCCCGCGTCCGTGGCGAATGGGAACGCTATGCGCTGGACGATGCAGGCAGCCGCCCACGAATGGCTGCATCACTATTTCTTCTTCCAACCGCTCGGACGGCACATGTTCGACAACGGCGATATGATACAGCTCAACGAGACTATTGCGAATGTCTTGGGCAAGGAAATCGGCGAGCGCGTGTACGCGGCGATGGAACGCGATTTGCTGGTGCCGCAGCAGGCGCAGCCCATCGCGGCATCGAACGGCGCGGAACGACCGCCGTTCGACTTCGCCGCCGAGATGCGGCAAACGCGCAACGAAGTGGACGCCATGCTCGCGGACGGCCGAATCGAAGACGCGG
Source organism: Chloroflexota bacterium (assembly GCA_009840355.1). Taxonomy (NCBI): domain Bacteria; kingdom Bacillati; phylum Chloroflexota; species Chloroflexota bacterium. The sequence goes on along the minus strand of VXNZ01000026.1, from coordinate 135,600 downwards.
AGGCATATATGGAAGAGCGCCGGCACCTGTTTGTGGCAAACGGCTACCCCATCCGCAAACTCAACCAGGCATACTTCGCGTTTTATGGCACCTACGCCGACCTGCCCGCCGCCGTCAGCCCCATCGGCGATCAAGTAATGCGCTTCCGCGAACTCGTGCCGGACCTAGGAGACTTCATCCGCGCCGTATCCGAGTTTTCCAGCTACGACGAGTTTATGAGCGCGTTGGAAGAACTGGAAGCGGCGAATCCGGGTAACAGACTTATAAAGACGAACATCGAAATACAGGATAAGCGGGATGGCATAGTAGATCATCATCCTGTACATCCAATCCATATTGACATGTTTCACCGGCGCAATCAGATTACCCGCGCATTCACGAAATGTGTTAACATCATGAGTAGGTCAGTCATTAGTAGTCTGTGAAGTGAAATGTATAGACAAGACGAGCCTGAAGTAAACCTAAGCCAGATTCTGGAAAAAATTCGCTCGTTCAACCCGTTCAAGAGCGGCGGCGATGGCGGCGGCAATGGCATTGCATACTTCGTTCTGGGGCTGTTCGCGGTGGGGATAGTCTTCTGGATGGGCACCGGCATATACACCGTGCAGCCCGGCGAAGAGGCGGTGCTGCGGCTGGTTGGTAGATACTACGACACTACCGACCCCGGCTTGCACTGGTTCTGGCCATCTCCAGTCGGAGAGCGCAATGTTCTGAGGGTTGACGAAGTTCGCCGCCTAGAAATCGGTGTGCGTGGCAGCGCGCCCATACCCGACGAATCGCAGATGATTACCGGCGACCAGAACATCGTGGATGTGCAGTTGCTCGTGCAGTACAACATCAAGAGTTCGCAAGATTTCCTGTTCAAGGCGGTTGACCCGGCAGGGCTGACCATCAAGGACGCAGCGGAAACTTCTCTACGGCAAGTCGTCGGACAGCGCGCCATCGATGACGTGCTCACCACCGAGAAGGAAGCCGTGCAAGAAGACACGCGCCTAAAACTGCAAGAACTGTTGGACTTGTACCAGACTGGCATCCGCGTAACGGAAGTGAAATTGCTAAACGTGCGCCCGCCCGATCAGGTACAGGACGCGTTCGACGATGTGGTGCGCGCCCGCGAGGACAAGGACCGCATCATCAACCTAGCCGACGCATACAGAGAGGCACAGCTCCCTCTGGCAAGGGGTGACGCCGCACGGCTGATGGAGTCCGCAGAGGCGTTCAAGGAAACCCGCGTGGCGCAGGCGACAGGTCAAGCCGAACGCTTCATCGCCGTGCTGCAAGAATATGAAAAAGCGCCGGATGTAACGCGGCAGCGACTGTACCTAGAGGCGATGGAAGAAATTCTGCCGGGCGTGACGAAGTTCATCGTGGACGCGGAAAACGGCGGTAACCTGTTGCAACTGCTGCCACTGAACGAGACCACCAGCGGCACTTCGCCGTTCAGCGTCCCGACGCCCACATCCAACTAGCGATCAACACCTAGCGACCACCATTTCGTAATCCTATTTGGCAAATCCCGATTGGCAATACATCGGCAATCGCAATACATCCGTAATCGCGGATACGCACAGCCACCCGTAGATATGCGTGAGCGGCGCACACAGAAATTGGACGAGTGAGATGAAATTCCTTGCCGGCCTGGTAGTTCTCATAGCGATAGTGGCGGCGGTTCTCGTGCCACAGACGCTCTACATCGTGGACGAGACGCAGCTCGCCATTTTGACCCGCTTCGGTGAGCCACGCAACTCCATCTCCACGCCCGGTCTGTACATCAAGACGCCCTTTGTCGATAGAGTGCGCTACTTCGAGAAGCGAATTCTGATTTTTGACGCGCCACCGGACTCTCTCCTGACTGAGGACAAGAGGCGTCTTGTGATAGACGTGTATGCCAGGGCGCGCATAGTAGACCCCCTGCTGTTCTTCAGGACGGTGCAGACGGAAGCGCAGGCGACATCACGGGCTGTGGACATAATCAGTTCGGAACTGCGCCGGGAGATAGCTCTCGACACGCAGATCGAGGTCATCCAGGAGACGCGCGAGGAAATCATGAACCGCGTGCGCGACTCGGTGACGCCAAAGCTGCTGGAGTTCGGCATTGAGACGATCGATGTGCGTATCAAGCGGGCGGACTTCCCTGAGACCGTAGCGGAGAGCGTCTATGCGAGGATGCAGGCTGAGCGTAAGCGCATTGCGGACCGTGAGCGCGCCCAGGGCGCCGAGCGAGACGCCGAAGTGCGGGCAAATGTTGACAGGCAAGCGGCTATCATCCGCGCAGAGGCGGAGCGGGACGCGCAGATTATTCGCGGTGACGGTGAAGCCGAAGCCGTGCGCATCTTCGCCGAATCGCTTGGCCAAGACCCGGAGTTCTATGCGTTCCAGCGCAGTCTTCAGGCGTACAAGAACTTCCTGCCGGAAAGCGGCACGACGGTTGTGCTGCCCGCGGACAGCTCGCTGTTCCAATTCCTGCAGACACCCAGCGGCAACAACTTGACCAACGGCGTCGAGACGAACGGCGCACACGCATCCACCGCTCCGCCGGCAACCAATGCCGCGCTGACTCGCCCGGTTACCGAGACCCCGATAGAAACCCGTGCGCGTGGATTCCTCGCCGACAAGCTCGGTGTGCCATCCGGCAACCTGACTCTAGTCCGCAGCAACGCCGTCGAATTTTCGGACACCAGCCTAGGCTGCCCCGCGTCGGGCATGATGTACGCCCAAGTAGTCACGCCGGGCTACGCCATCACCTTTGAGCACGGCGCCACCACTCACACTGTCCACGCCACAGACGATGGCTCATCGATAACTTCTTGCGAATAGCCTCAGCCTGTTTGCCATTGTCGTAGGTGTTGTGTCCCTATTGTCCCTTCCCCCTGTGGGGGAAGTTGGGACGGGGTTGCAAGAGCACCCACGGACAATCCTCGCCTACGCACATCTCGCCGCTTTCATCTTCCCGCACCTTATCCTCGATCGCGGATCAAATGGAGATGAGTGTCAGTTGGAAAATCAGGCTATGTCCCAAAGATGGGTATAAAGGCGCAATGCATTTCCTGCCGCAGACGCTATAATCTACACTTCAGGAATTGGCGTAACCTATAATCTGAGCTCGGCTCATGCCCTCATCCTAACCTTCTTACGAAGGATAGAAAGGACATTTAGGACCGGCAGGTGCCTGTCGCTTAACAGTGGTCTCAATCGCCCGCTACACACATGCGCCAATGAGGTGTATACTTGAATCTGCCGACTACAGAACACTTGTGTCAGCATGGAATCGGCGAGCGTTCCACCAACGAAAACGCCGCCATCGCCGTCCAAATCTTCGACGAATTCGAAAGCGCCGTTAGCGCATCATGGCTGGAAACGGTGTGCCTAGCCGTGCTGCAACAAGAAGGCATCGCGCAGCATGCCAGCGTTGTGATTGCGGATGACGACACGGTGCGCACGCTAAATGCCGAGTATCGAGGGCTGGACAAGACGACCGATGTACTGTCATTCGCGTTCGACAACGCAGGCGAGTATTACGGCGAAGGCGATGCGCCGTCCCGCTGGTCTGCGGACGACGCATTTGTACTACCGCCGGGCGAATCCGCCGGATTGGGCGAGGTCATCGTGTCGTATCCGCAGGCGGTGCGACAGGCGCAGCAAGCCGGGCATCCGGCTGAGCGCGAGCTGGCGTTTCTCGTCGTGCACGGCATTTTGCATCTGATAGGGCACGATCACATTGATGACGACGATGCCCGCGTGATGCAGGACAAGGAACGCAGGGCGATGGAGCGTGTGGCAGTCCAGGGGACGAGAGGTTGCAATGGCTGAAGTCTTTTACAGGAAGTGGCGACCGAAAAGCATGAGCGAAGTCGTCGGGCAAGACGCAATCATGAAGACATTGCGGCAGGCGGTCGCGCAGCAACGAACGGCGCACGCCTACCTGTTCTGCGGTACACGCGGCACGGGCAAGACCAGCACGGCGCGCATTCTCGCGAAGGCGATCAACTGCCTGTCGCCGCGAGATGGTGAACCCGACAACGAATGCCACATCTGCGTGAGCATCAACGAAGGGCGCTCGCTCGACCTCATCGAGATTGACGCGGCGAGCAATCGCGGCATCGACGACATTCGCGAACTCAGCGACAAGGTGCGCTTCTCGCCGACTGAATCGCGTTACAAGATATACATCATCGACGAAGTGCACATGCTGACCGACGCCGCCTTCAACGCGCTGCTGAAGACGCTGGAAGAGCCGCCCGAACACGCAAAATTCATTCTCGCCACCACGGAGGCGTACAAACTTCCGCCGACTATCATATCGCGCTGCCAGCGTTTCGACTTCCGGCGCGTTCCCATCGAGCGCATGGTGGCGAAACTCGCAGACATCTGTGGACATGAAGGCATAGAGGCGTCCAACGATGCGCTACAGCTCGTGGCGCGCATGGCAAACGGCGGCCTGCGAGACGCCGAGAACCTGCTCGAACAGGTCGTCGTGTCATACGGTTCACCGATAAGCGAAGACGATGTGCGCCAGCTGCTAGGGCTTGGCGGCGACGAGATGGCGCTCGAACTTGTACGACATATCATCGCCAAGTCGGTCAAAGACGGCATCACCACCGTCAACGGCGCGTCTGAGCAAGGTACAGACTTACGCCAACTATTGCGCGGCACACTCGAATACCTGAGGGCGCTGCTGCTGCTAAAGACCGGTGCAGGCGCGACATTCGGCTACTCGGACGAAGTGATGAGCCGCCTGAACGCACTGGTCGTTGGCGTATCAATGGAGCATCTGGTCAAGTCGCTGAAGGTGTTCGCAGCCGTCAACATGCGTCGAGATGCGTCATCCACGCTGCCCTTGGAACTCGCGCTGGTCGATATGGCTACCGATCCGGAGCCTATGGTCGCCGCGCCCGTACCACAGCAGCCTTATGCCGCCGCGCGGCAGCCGGCGCCGGCAACGCAAGCGCCCGCGCCGCGTCAGCAGCCGTCGATGCCGAAAGCACAGCCGTATCAGCAACCGCCGAACCGAACTGCGCCAACGGGCGCGCCATCGCCAACAGACGCACCGCAGCAGCAACCGTATCGCCAACCGTCGCGCCCCGCATATCAACCGTCTGCGGCGAGTGCCACACCTGCCGGCATGCCCAACGGCATGCCAGCGCCGGGCGGCGAAATGCCCAGAGAACTCGACGCGAAGTTGGCGCACCAGTGGAACAGGATCGCCAACGAACTGCGATTCACTGGTGCCAGATTCAAGGTTGGCGCGATGCTGCGAAGTTCAAGAGAGCGAGAAATCGTCGGGGATACTATAATAATCAGGTATCCATCGCTTTCCAACGTGGACCGCCTGAATGAGGAGCTGGAAACTCCGCAGACCAAGAAGGCGTTGTACGACGCAATCGAAAGCGCGATGGGATCGAAGTTCGAGGTAAGGGTGGCGCTCTCGGACGGGAGCAACGGCGCAGGATCCAAGCGCCCTTCGCAGACGAGCCACCTTGTTCAGGCGGCGCAATCTATGGGCGCACGAGTAATCGGCGAAAGAGAGGTCAGACAACCATGATGAATCGAAAGATGATGCGGCAGGCGCAGCAGATTCAGAAGCAGATGATGAAGCTGCAGGAAGAACTCGAAAGTGCAACCGTCGAGGCGAGCGTAGGCGGTGGCGTGGTGAAGGCGGTCGTCAGCGGCAAGATGAAGGTTGAATCCATCACCATCGACCCTGATGTCGTGTCGCCGGAAGATGTGGACATGCTGGAAGACCTCGTTATGGCGGCGGTCAACGAAGGCATGGACAAGGCGCAACAGATGGCGCAAGACAAGATGGGCGCGCTCACCGGCGGCATGTTGCCGCCAGGCATGCTCTAACTTATCCATTTGCAGGATGGGAAGGATACCGTTGTAAGCCGATTTGGGAGCGTTAGATGACGACTGACAGCGTGCGGGCGGCTGCGCCCGTCGCGCGGCTTGCGGACGAGTTTAGCAAGCTGCCGGGCATAGGCCCCAAAACGGCGCCGCGCCTCGCATTCTATCTCGTCCGGATGCCTGAAGAAGATGCACTCGCGCTTGCGGAGGCGATTGTTGCCGTTAAGGAGCGCGTCGTGTTATGCAGCGTCTGCTACAACATCGCCGAGACCGACCTCTGCATCGTCTGCGCCAATCCGCGCCGCGACAGAACGCGCATCTGCGTCGTGGAAGACGCGCTCGATGTGATTGCTCTGGAACGCACGAATATATACAGAGGGCTGTACCATGTGCTTCACGGCGTCATATCGCCGCAGAACGGCATCGGACCCGAAGACCTGCACATTCGCCCGCTGCTTGACAGGTTGCAGGCAGACGACATTGAAGAGATTATTCTCGCAATCAATCCCAACCTCGAAGGCGATGCGACCTCGATGTACATTCAGCAGCTCATATCGCCGTTTGGCGTGCGCATCACCAGCCTAGCGCGAGGCTTGCCCGTTGGCGGCGACTTGGAGTACGCGGACGACATCACGCTCGGTCGCGCCATAGAAGGCAGGCAAGAGTTATAAGCGGGCAAGAGTTATGGGTTGTTTACCGCGCTATTATGCGCAAGGCTGGCATCAACGATTCGGAATGGGCAGGCTGACCGTTTGAGCAGATTCAGGACATACCGCACCGAGGGCGTGGTCGTCCGACAGATGCCGCTTGGCGAGGCGGACCGCATTCTGACGCTGTGTTCGCCAGACAAGGGCAAGGTTCGGGCCGTGGCGAAGGGTGTGCGCCGCATGAAGAGCAGGTTCGGCGGGCATCTGGAACTGCTGAACCGCGCGTCCGTTGCCGTCTCCGTGGGCAGGAATCTCGACACTATCAACGAAGCTTCTGCGATAAGCACCTACGGCGGCATACGCGCTGACCTGCGCCGCGTCTCCCGCGCGATGTACATCGCCGAACTCGTGGACGGCTTTTCGATGGAAGGCAACGGCAATCGAGAGATGTACGCGCTTCTGCTCCGCGCGCTGACATGGCTTGAGAACGCCAGCAACCTTGACTTGCTGCTGCGCTGGTTCGAGATGCGCCTGCTAGATGTAACAGGATACACACCCGAGTTGGTGCATTGCGTAGAGTGCCGCGCGTGGCTCGAGCCCGGCAACCACCTATTCATGTGCGAAAGCGGTGGCGCAATCTGCCCAAACTGCCGCACGGAATCGAGCGGTGCGCTTCTGCCCCTGCCGCTGAACACGATGAAGACGCTGCGCTTCATACAGCGCGAGTTGGCATTCGACAAGGTGGAAGCGCTGACCGTACCGGAGAGTATCCGCAAGGACATAGAACGCCTGTTGCGCACATACATCCGCCACATCGCCGAGCGCGAAGTCCGAAGCGCCGACTTCGTCTCGCTCACAATCTAACAGGCTGGACAGAATGAGCGGTATGGGCAGGATAGTAGGACGAGACAATTTCACAGATGCATTTTGTCCTGTCATTTCGAGCGAAAGCGAGAAATCTAAAGTCTGAAACAGGTCTGCAGGCGACGATTTCAGATTCCTCACTGCGTTCGGAGTGACAAAAACAGCGCGAAATGACAACATTAAGGGTTTTGTGAAATCACCTCAGCCAGGACAGAACTAACATTTGTGTTATCACCTCAGGTAGAATGGTTCAGTTGTATTCGCGTATATTCACACTGATGACCGGATAGACAAGCGACAAGGCAATCATCATGGCAAATGGCACGACAAGCAACGGCAGCACTCTGAAGATACACAACGCGCGCTTCATCCTGACGGTGGACGCGGGCAGGCGTATCATCACGGACGGTTCGATTTTGGTCGAAGACGGGCGCATCACGCAGGTTGGCAAGGCGCGCGAGCTGGAATCCGTCCCGGCGGATCGCGTGATAGACGCCAGCGAGATGGTCATCACGCCGGGCATGATAAACGGACACGCGCATATCAGCTACGCCCACGCCACGCGCGGCATCTTCCCCGACACGCTGGGATCCGACTACCTGCCGAATGTGTTCAAGCTGCAGGGCGAACTCGACGAAGAAGCGGAATACTGCGCATCCCTGCTCGCCATCACCGAGATGCTGAAGGGCGGCACGACCTGCTTTATGGACCCTGGCAGCACCAAGTTTATCGACGCGTGCATGGACGCATACGACGAGTCCGGCTGCCGAATCATCGTCGGCATGCATGTCACCGACAAGCCGAATCCGGTCAACCTGCCGCAGTACGAGACCGGCGAAGCCATCGCCATCATGGAACACGCCATCCGCGAGTACGACCACCGGCTGAACGACCGCGTTCGCGCGTGGGCAATGCCGTTCGCTCCGAACTTTTCCACGGAAGAACTTCTGCGTGGCGCGAAACGCCTCGCGGACGAATACGGCACGGGCTTAACGCTGCACACTAGCAACTCGCCGTCTGAAGTCGAAGAAAGCCTGCAAGAGCACGGCATGCGCCCGGTAGAATATCTCGAAAAGATTGGCGTGATGGGCGAGAATGTGCTGCTGTCGCATCTGATAGGCGTGAATGACGCCGAGATGGACGCGATGGCGCGCGGCGGCTCCACGACCGTGATGTGTCCGTCGCAAACACTGAAGCAGGGCACAGGCATCACGCGCATCGGAAAATTGCCCGAACTACTTGATCGCGGCATCAGCGTTGGCTTGGGCACGGACGCGCCGAACAACTCCAACCTGATGGAAACGATGCGCGCGATGTATCTCGCCGCCGTGCTGTACAAAGACGGGCGGCAGGACATCGGCATGATCTCGCCGGAGACCGCGTTGGAACTCGCCACCATAGGCGGCGCGGAAGCATTCTGCTTGGCGGACGAAATCGGCTCTATCGAAGTTGGCAAGAAGGCGGACATGGTGCTATTCGACACGCGCCGCGCAGAATGGCGAACGCTGTTCAACCCCGTCAATAACCTCGTGTACAACGCCGACGGCCGCAGCGTGCACACCGTCATCGTGGACGGCAGGGTTGTCATCGAAGACTACAAGCCGACCTACGTGGATGAATGGCAGCTAATTCAGCGTCTGCAAGCCATAGGCGAAGAATTGCTGGCGAAGACCGGCATATCGTTCCCGTCCGCTTGGCCTGTGGTGTAGGGGCAATGGTGTAGCCCAGCGCGAATTATAGTTAGACACGAAGAATCCCCACACTACATTACCCTCACCATGTTCCTCCCCGTAATTCTGCTGTAACATTAGGCACTTATATTTTTCAGATGGAAATTGAGCAGATTAAATACTGGCTGGCGCTCAACCGCACCAGCGGCATCGGTAGAGCGCGATTTCAGCGGCTTGAAAGCTACTTCGACTCAATGGAAGCGGCATGGTCGGCGGGCGCAGCCGAACTTAGAGCGGCAGGCTTGGACAGGCGCACCGTCCGCGCGGTCGTGGACGGTAGGCGTACTATCGATCCCGATGCCGAAGCCGATAGATTGCTGCGAAGCGGCGTCCGCGCGCTCACTTGGCACGACGACGAATACCCCGCGCGGCTGAAAGAAATCTACGATCTGCCGCCGCTTTTGTACGTCCGCGGCACGCTGCATCCGGAAGACGCGCGCTCGGTCGCGGTCGTGGGCACGCGCAATCCGTCGCACTACGGGAGGCAAGTTATCGAGCAAATCGTCTATGATATTGCGCGTGCGGGCGTTACAATCGTAAGTGGCCTTGCGCGCGGCATTGACGGAGCGGCGCATCGTGTTACGCTGGACGCCGGTCAGCGCACTATCGCCGTGCTAGGCAGCGGGCTAGACAATATCTACCCGCCGGAACATACTAATTTGTCGGAGCAGATCGCGAATAACGGCGCGCTGCTGTCGGAATACCCACTCGGCACAAAGCCGGATCCGCGCAATTTCCCGCGCCGCAATCGGATTATGAGCGGCATGACGCTCGGCACGCTCGTCATCGAAGCGGGCAAAAAGAGCGGCGCGCTGATAACGGCGCGGCAGGCATTGGAAGAAAACAGGGAAGTCTTCGCCGTGCCGGGCAGAATTCTCTCCGAGAACAGTGAGGGCACGAACAAACTGATTAAAAAAGGCGAGGCGAAGCTAGTAACTTCATACGAAGATGTGCTAGAAGAACTGAACCTCACCGCCGTTGAGCGGCAGATTGAAATGGCGGCGTTGTTCCCTGAGGACGACGATGAAGCAGACTTGCTCCGCTATATCACATTCGACCCGGTGCATGTGGACGAAGTGTGCCGCAGCACCGGACGCACGGCGCCCGATGTAAGCAGCACGCTGGCGATGATGGAACTCAAAGGGCTTGTAAAGCAGGTCGGCGGCATGAACTATGTAAGAATGCGCGAGGTCTCAGACGAATACTCGGCAAGCGCAGTGTGAGAGGAAGAATCACAAGAATGAGTAAAGATCTGGTAGTAGTAGAATCCCCCGCGAAAGCCCGCACCGTCGGGCGGTTTCTTGGCAGCAAGTACCAGACGCTTGCGTCGATGGGACACGTGCGTGACCTGTCCGACAAGAAGAAGCGCGGCAAGCCGGGCGTGCACGGCGTCTTGATTGACGACGACGGATTTCACCCGGAATACATGGTGATGCCGGATAAGAAGAAAATCGTGACGCAGCTCCGCAAGGCATCGCGAGACGCCGATGTAGTCTATCTCGCCACCGACCCGGACCGCGAAGGCGAGGCTATCTCGTGGCACCTGCTCGAAGCGGCGAATATCGCGCGGTCAAAGGTCAAGCGCGTGGTATTCCACGAAATCACGAAGGAAGCCATAAGTGAGGCGTTCGAGCACCCGCGCGAGCTTGATTACAACCTGATTGACGCGCAGCAGGCACGCCGCATTCTCGACAGGCTGGTCGGTTACCGGCTCAGCCCCGTGTTGTGGGGCAAGGTCAAGCGTGGGCTTTCCGCTGGCCGCGTGCAGTCGGTCGCGCTGCGCCTCGTCGTTGACCGCGAGCGCGAGATAGAGGCGTTCGTGCCGGTCGAATACTGGAGCATCGAATCCATACTCGCCAAGAGCGCGCAGGACGATGTCCAAAAGCGCATTGACTTCAAGGCGGCGCTACACTCGATTAAAGGCAAAAAGCGCATCGAAATCTCCAACGGCGACCAAGCGCATGAAATCGTCGCAGATATCGAAGGCGCGGAGTTCAAGGTGGACACAGTACGCAGGCGTGAGACCCGCCGCAGACCCGCCGCCCCATTTATCACATCGACGATGCAGCAGGAGGCGTCGCGCAAGCTGCGCTTCACCGCGCGGCGCACCATGCAGGTCGCGCAGCAACTCTACGAAGGCATATCCATCGGCTCCGAAGGTGAAGTCGGGCTTATCACTTATATGCGCACGGACTCAACGAATGTCGCATCTGCCGCGTTGCAGGAAGCGAACGCCTACATCAAGGAAAAGTTTGGCGCAGAATACGCGCCCAAGTCGCCGCGCACATACACGCGCAAGGTCAAGGGCGCGCAGGAAGCGCACGAAGCCATACGCCCAACTTCGATTATGCGCGCTCCGGAGAGCATACGGCAGTACCTCAATGGCGAGCAGTTCCGACTCTACGACCTGATTTGGAAGCGCATGCTCGCGAGTCAGATGGCGGACGCGCTGTTCGATTCCACGCGCGTGGACATCGGCGTGAAGAGCGCCAAGTCGGATAACGAGTACCTGTTCCGCGCGAGCGGCTCGGTGATGAGGTTCCCCGGCTTCCGAACTCTGTACATGGAAGGCTTGGACGACAACGCTAGTGAAGACGACGAGACGCCGCCGCTGCCCGAACTCGCGGACGGCGACGCGTTGGACTGCCTGAAAATCACGCCGGACCAGCACTTCACACAGCCGCCCCCGCGCTTCACCGACGCCACGCTCATCCGCGCGATGGAAGAGCAAGGCATCGGGAGGCCAAGCACATACGCGCCCATCATCGCCACGATTATGGACAGAGACTATGTGCGCAAAGAGCGCGGCAGGTTCTTGCCGACGAAACTCGGGCTGGTCGTTACCGACTTCCTGAAGCCGAACTTCCCCGATGTGATGAACATCGGCTTCACCGCGCAGATGGAAGAGCGCCTTGATGACATTGCTGACGGCGAGCTTAAGTGGGAGCCGATGCTCAAGGAGTTCTACGGACCATTCGACGAGTCCATCGCAAAGACGATGAGCGAAGTCGAGCGGATACCGCGCGAGTGGCTCGAAGAAGAGACCGGTGAGGCGTGCGAGCTTTGCGGCAATCAGATGGTCATCAAGTCCGGGCGCTACGGTCGCTTCATCGCCTGCCGCGGCTACCCGGAGTGCAAGAACACCAAGCCACTGGAAAGCCCCGAAGAGCGCGCCATCCGTGAGCTTGTCAGCGAAGACGTGGACGAATACTGCGAGAAATGCGAACGCCCGATGGTGGTCAAGACCGGCCGTAACGGACGCTTTCTCGCCTGCACCGGCTACCCAGAGTGCAAGAACGCCAAGCCGCTGCCCGTAGGCGTGGACTGCCCCGACTGCGGTAATGTTCTAGTAGAGCGCAAGCAAAAGGGCAAGAACGGCAGGATATTCTACAGCTGCTCCAACTACCCGGAGTGCAAGTTCGCCGCCAACCCATTACCACAACCGTGCCCCGACTGCGGCAAGCTGCTAGTAACGCGCGGACGCGGACGCAAGAGTGCCCGTTGCCTAGACGCATCCTGCGGCTTCCAGGGACCAATCCCACAAGAAGAAATGGAAGAGGCGGTCGCGTAGCGTCGCTGCTATACTAGCAAACCCATTACGCTCATCACCGCCCCTAAGCCGTCCAAAATGCAGCGGGGTAGATGTGGAACGAACATCGTAAGTAGGGGCGACCGGCCGGTCGCTCCTACGAAGAACGCCCCGAGCATTACGCAGGTAAACCCGCCGTCGCACAGTCCTGCCTACAGGGCCTCCGTTGACCCTGACGCTGCCGACATCCGCGCGCGCGTCCTGCGGTTGAGCGCGCGGAATTCCCTGATGGACAGCAAGCCTTCGCGCGGCAGGAAGACTATCGCGAAGAGTATCGGCGATAGGAACAACACCGCGTGCAGCATAATCGAGAATCCGATCGCATCTTCACGGCCTACGCCCCACAGCGACAGTATCGACACCGCCGCGAACTCGAATGTGCCGATGGACATCGGCAGCCCCGGCACCGTGCTGCTGAAGAATGTAATCGCCATCGTGATGACAATCATCGCCGGCAGGCTGACCTGTAAATCGGTCGCGAGTATAACCAGCCAGCCCGCGGCGCCCAGCAGCCCGGCTTGCGCCAATGACAGCAGGAATGCTGCGAGTGCGCGGCGCTTTCCCCGGCGCAGCAGCATTATCGCGGAAGCGAACTGCGCGACAATCTGAATGTTCGACAGAATCTTGAGGCGGCCGAGCAGAGGTCCCGCCGCGAACAGCGCGACAAGCGCCACCAGCCCGAAGAACAGTCCGACGCCTATCCACGGCAGGAACTCCCGCAATTGCGGCAGCAGCAGAGCGCCCGCGCCCAGCACAAGCACCGTCGTCGTGAACTCAAACGCGCGCTGTAGTGCGATTGTCGCCAGTATCGTGCCCAGCCGCAGCTTGTCCCTAAGCGCGAGTATGCCGACCTGCACCACTTCGTCCAGCACGCGCACAGGGCTGAGCGTGTCCAGAGCCGCGCCGGTCTGCTCTATCAGGAACAGCCGCGTCGCGCCTGTGCTCTCATTGTTCAGCAGCAATTTCCAGCGTACGCCGCGCAAATATGCCGCAATTGTAATGAGCGCCCACGCCGCCGCAACCAGCGTCATATTCGTGGACAACAGAACGTCTTGTAGCTCCGCCCAGTGCGCGTTCTTAATGACCAGCCAGCCAAGCAGAACGCCCAGCGCCGTCGCCAGCACCACATAGCCAATCAGCAAATACTGCGCCATGCCGCGCCGCCTCAGTCCGCCGCCTACATTTTCGTCTGTGTTATCAGTGTCGTTTTGCGAATTCATACACAAGCATTCTATACGAAATCCGCAATAGGGCGTCAATTATTATCTGCAAGGAATTTCATAACTATCAACATTATGGCGAAGATTCACTCTTGATGCACCATAGGGCGAAGGGCAAAATCCCCGTGCCACACAACTATCCCAATAGCCCCAAGAATCAGACGGCCGACAAACCGATATGCCCACAAATGCTACAATTGATTACAGCACCCGCACTCACGCGGGCGAAACGGCGAGACACCGCCACACGAATTGCGAGTTAACCGATGCGAGTAGGGATAATCGGCGCGGGCGCAGCCGGGCTTGCCGCCGCATATGAACTGGTGAAGCAGGGGCATTACGCCGCCGCGTACGAGCGGGCGCCGTTTCTCGGCGGGCAGGCTTCGACCTTCGATGTGGGCGGCGCGCAGCTGGAAAAGGGCTATCACCACTGGTTCACCAGCGACACCGACATCGTGGAATTGACCGAAGAAATCGGGCTTGGCGACCGCATTCGTTGGATAGATTCGACTGTCGGCACGCTGGTTGACGGCAAGATTTACGACTTCGTAACGCCGATGGACCTTCTAAAATTTTCGGCGATGAGCTTGCCCGACCGCATACGGCTGGGGCTCGCGACCTTGTACTTGCAGCGACAACGCGACTACCGCAAGTACGAATCTATCACCGCGGACGAGTGGCTGCGGCGGCATGTGGGCAAGAGCGGCTACGATGTGTTCTGGGGACCGATGATGCGCGGCAAGTTCGGCGAAGAACACTTCCGTGAAGTCAGCATGGCATGGGTCTGGGGCAAGATTCAGACACGCGTTAAATCGCGCGGCAAGAGTATGATAAAGGAAAAGCTAGGCTACCCGATGGGCAGCTTCGGCGAGTTGTTCGATGTGCTTGCCGAGCGCGTGCGCGAGATGGGCGGCGAAGTACATACTTCGGCGGCTGTGGACAAGGTAGATGTCGTGGACGGCAGGGCGAACGGGCTGCATGTCGCATTGGACGGCGCGGAAAGCCGCTTAGTCGAGTTCGACACGGTGCTTGCAACGACGCCATCGTATATCTTTCCTGCGCTTGTGCCGCCGCTGCCCGACGAATATCTGGCGCGGCTGAACGGCGTCAGCTACATGGCTGCGGTGCTCATCGTGCTGGTGCTAGACCGCCCGCTCACCGATGTCTATTGGCTGAATGTATCCGACCGCTCGATCCCATTCGTCGCCGTCATAGAGCACACGAACCTGATAGAGCCGGAGCACTACGCCGGCAAGCACATCGTCTATCTGTCGAACTACCTGACGACGGACAGCCCATATTACCGCATGTCGCACGAAGAACTGCTGGACAAGTACCTGCCGCACCTGCGCAAGATAAACCCGCAATTCGACCCGTCGTGGATAGAAACAAGCTACCATCACCGAGTAGGCGCTGCGCAGCCAATAATCGGCACCAACTATTCCCAGCGCATACCCAGCCATAGAACGCCGTTCGACGGCTTGTACTTAGCCAACACCACGCAGATATACCCCGAAGATCGCGGCACCAACTACAGCGTCCGGATGGGTCGCGAAGTGGCGCAGTTGATAATGGGGGACGCGGACTGATGTGGATAGACAGGATGGGCAGGATGGGTAAGGTGGATAAAATGAGAAGAGTGAACGGACTTACACTGATTATTAGCAGTGCTATGGATAGTTGCGCTTGGGGGGCTTGGCAAGTATCCTATAAGCGTTAATTTTCGGGTGCATGAGTCGGCGAGTGCGATAGCGCATGGGAGGCTTGCCAGTTGAGCACAGATAGCGTGGACATCAGAGAGCGTATTAGGGCGGCAATCGGTTCGCAAACTCAGACGAACATCAATGTGCTGTCTTCGCTGCACGCGGTACTGGACGACTTGGGTTACATCCCGCAAGAAGCCATCGAAGAGGTCGCGGACCATATGGACACGACCATCAACGAAGTGTGGGGCGTGGCGTCCTTCTACACGAACTTCCGCTTCACTCCGCCGGGCGACAACACCGTAGAGATATGCTGGGGACTCTCCTGCCACCTGCTTGGCGCACCGGACATACTTGACGCAGTGCTGAAAGAGCTTGACCTTGAGGACGAAGGCGAGACGGACGACAACCGCGTCAGCCTCAAGTACAACACCTGCCTCGGCGCGTGCCCGCAAGCGCCCGTGATGATGGTCAACCACCGTCTCGTCGGACGCATTGACGCGCAATCGGCGGTGCGGATTGTTTCGGAACTAGAAGCAAGCGGCGGACACTGAAGTTAATAGCAATCATCCCGCGCCAACCTACTCTCAATTTATTACCATCAAAGGCGAGCGGCTATCAAGATTAGCCATTTCAACGGGAATATCTAATCAGCAGGACGAAAAATGCCCACTTACAATGAGCTGAAAGCCCAGGCTGACGAACACTGGCAGCGCCTGACGAACGGCGACAAGGCGTGGATTCGCATCAGCACGACGATGTTCGGGCATGCTGTCGGCGCCTTTGATGTGCGTGATGCGATTATACGCGAGCTCGACGCGCAGGGCATCGACGCCAATGTGGACGATGTGGGCTCCTTGGGCATCTGCTTCGCCGAGCCGCTGGTGGACATCATGAAGCCGGGCGGTTCGCGCGTCTTCTTCAACAATGTTACGCCCGACGACGTGCCGAGCATCGTCAAGTCCGTGCTGGTCGATGACAGCCTGCCCGACGAAGGTGTGCTGGGCTACCTTGGCGATACACCAGTTGACGGCGTAGAAGACCTTAACAGGCTGCCGGGCATCGGAATGCAGCAGCGCATCGCAATGCGCAACGCGGGTAACATCGCTCCCAACGATGTCTTGCAGTACATCGCCAACGGCGGCTACGAAGGCTTGCGCAAGGCGCTGTTCGACATGCAGTCGGACGAGGTCATCAAGGAAGTCATCGATTCCGGACTTCGCGGCAGAGGTGGCGCGGCGTTCCCCACCGGGGTCAAGTGGAACTTCATGACGCGCGGCGACGGGCCCAAGTACATCCTCTGCAACTGCGAAGAGGGCGACCCCGGCGCATACAACGACAAGGGCATACTCGAAAGCGACCCGTACACACTGCTCGAAGGTATGTGCATCGCCGGATACGCCACCGGCGCAACCAACGGCTTCGTATTCATTCGACACGGGCACGAAGGACCAATCAGCCGCACGGAGAAGGCAATTGAGCAGGCATACGAATACGGTCTGCTCGGCGAAAACATACTCGGCTCGGACTTCTCATTCGACATCGAAGTATCGCTCACCGGCGAGTCGTATGTCGCCGGCGAAGAGACCGCGCTGATGGAAGCGATTGAAGGGCATCGCTCGCAGCCACGCTATCGCCCGCCATTCCCCGCAGCGTTCGGCGTCTGGGGCAAGCCTAGCACCATCAACAATGTCAAAAGCCTGTCATACGCGCCAGAGATAATATCCAAGGGCGCGGAGTGGTTTTCCAGTATCGGCGTCAACCGCAGCACCGGCACCGCGATAGTCTGCCTGAGCGGACAGGTGAACTACCCAGGCTTGTACGAAGTGCCGATGGGCTTAACACTCGGGCAGGTCGTCAACGATCTGGGCGGCGGCGTGAAGAACGGCAAGAAGCTGAAGATGTTGCAGACCGGCGGTCCCCTAGGCGGCGTGCTGGGCGCGGACAGCCTAGACGTGCACATCGACTTCGACGAGATGCGCGAGGCTGGTGCGATATTCGGCTCCGGCGGAATCATCGTGATGGACGAAGACACCAGCGCGGTGGAAGTTACGCGCAACCTAGTGGCTTTCACACAGTACGAATCGTGCGGCAAGTGCTTCCCCTGCAGGCTGGGCATGGAGCAACTGCTCGAAGTGATGGACCGCATTGTACGCTATGAGAGCCGCCCCGGAGACCTGGACCTGATGCGCAACATCGGTAATACAATGGAAGCCAGTTCGCTCTGCGGGCATGGTCAGCTCGGTTTCGGGCCGATACGCTCCGCACTGCAGCACTTCGAGTCCGAATTCGTAGCGTACATAGAGGGTAAGCGCCCGACCGGGAGCAGCCCGCGGCCAGCCATCTCGCCGAAGAACACTCGCCCGTACGCGATGGATTCGCTTCGCGTTATGGCTCAGCCTGTCGCGCGCAGCGGCTAGTGGGGGCTTTCGATGGACGCTTGCCGCACGAATCTTGGCGCGGGGACAACAGCCGCGCATATCAGATAGGACGAAGCCCGTGCCTGCTATCAAGTCCATACACATCGCACCCGTGAAATCCCTCGCACTCATCAGCCCGTCGAAGGTTCAACTCGGCACGAGCGGTGTCGAAGAGGACAGGCGATTTCTGCTGATTGATGATGACGGCGCGATGATAACACAGCGGCAAATCGGCAAGCTTGCGCAAGTCGGCGCTGATTACTGCATCACCACCGATACGCTGCGGTTGGACTTCCCAAGCGGCGAATCAGTCAGCGCAAGCCCAAAGTTGGGCGATTGCGTAAAGACAAAGGTTTTCCGGCGCATGGTCAGCGGCAAGATAGATACTGGTGAGTTATCACAGGCACTCTCAGCCTTCTGCGACGCGAAACTGTCGCTTGTGATGACGGACAACCCCGGCGAATGCTTCGATGCATACCCGGTTACGCTGCTCTCGCAGGCGTCCATCGAACGGCTTGGCGATGTCGCGCAAGACAGAATCCCGCAGCACGGCGTCGATCTGGAATATCGCCGCTTCAGGCCGAACTTCCTGCTGGGAGGCTGCGATGCGCACGAAGAAGACTCGTGGCTGGGCAAGGAAGTCAGCGTGGGCGATGAAGTGCGCCTTCGCGTGGAAGCGCTCGACCCGCGCTGCGCGATAACCACCTTGAACCCGGACACCGGCGAGCACGATATGGACACGCCACGTCTGATACTCGGCTACCGACCCTATGCAACCTACAAGGCGGCGTGCTTCGGCGTGTACGGCTCTGTCGTTACACCCGGCAGCGTGTCCGTCGGCGACGAACTGCGTATCGCAGACTGACTTACGGACTGACTTGCAATTTGGCGCGGACATGCGCTTTCATTTGCTGCAATAATATCGACAACAGCGCCAGAAGTCCGAAACTGAAATCTGAAACTGAGAAAATCCAATAACGGGAACGGAGACAGGTATGGCAGACCAAATCACCATAACTATCGATGGCGTCGAAGTGCAGACGACGCCGGACAAGATGGTCATTCAGGCGGCGGCAGACGCTGGGATATACATCCCATACCTGTGCTACTACCCCGGTATGAAGCCGTTCGGCGCATGCCGTATGTGCGTGGTAACTGCGGAAGCGCCCGACCGCGAAGGCAACTATCGCCCGCTGCCCGGCAGCCCCGCGTCCTGCACGACGCCTGTCATGCCCGGCATGCGCGTTACCACGAACTCCGAAGACCTCGTAGGCTTGCGTCGCGGCATTATGGACCTGCTCATATCAGAGCACCCGCACGGCTGCCTGACCTGCCACCGCATCGACCTCTGCGGTCCGTCCGACATATGCCTGCGCCATGTGTCGGTCAACGACAGGTGCGTTACCTGCCCCAAGAACGAACGCTGCGAACTCAAAGACACCGTGCGCTTCTTGGAAATGGACATGGAATCGCCGCTGTCGTACAACAACCGCAACCTGCCACTCGCAGTCAGCGACCCATACTGGGAGATGGACATGAACCTGTGCATCGTCTGTGCGCGCTGCGTTCGCGTGTGCGACGAAGTGCGCGGGGACAGCGCGCTGACGCTGCTCGAACGCTCAGACCGCGTGCTGATCGGCACATCGCAGGGCACATCGCTGCTGGAATCGGGCTGCGAGTTCTGCGGCGCGTGCATCGATGTATGCCCCACCGGCGCGCTGGTCGAGCGCAAGTACAAGTGGGACAAAGCCGTCGATACCGTGCAGAGCATCTGCCCGCACTGCCCGGTCGGCTGCCAGATGAACCTCGAAATCGATAAGCGCAATCGCCTTATTCGCCCGACGACGGACATCCACGCTCCCGCGAACCAAGGGCAAGTCTGTTTCAAGGGCAAATTCGGGCTTGACTTCGTGAACAACACGCGCCGCCGCATTAGCAAGCCGCTAATCAAGCGGCGTGGCGAACTTGAAGAGGTGTCCTGGCCCGACGCGCTTGACACCGCCGCAGACCGGCTCCGCAAGTACAAGGGCAATCAATACGCCATCGTCGTATCGCCGCGCGGCACGAACGAAGACAACTACGTAGCGCAGAAGTTCGCGCGCGTGGCGATGGGCAGCAACAATGTGGACATATCGTCCAACTTGCGCCCGGAGCTGACTGCGCCGCTAGGAGAGATGCTTGGACGCGCCGCCGCGACCAACCCGATTTGGGACTTGGAACAGGCGAGCACGATAATGGTCGTCAGTTCCAATATGACCGAAGAACAGAACGTCATCGCCGTTCCAATAAAGAAGGCGGTGAAGGCCGGCGCAAATCTCATCGTAATCGACCAGCGCGAGACGGAACTGGCACGGCACGCCAAGCAGTGGCTTCGACCCTTGCCCGGCAGCGAAACGGCGCTTATCGGCGGCATGCTGCGCGTCATCATGGACGAGGCGCTGGGCGACCACGACTTCCAGCGCGATTCCTGCGACAATCTAGATGCACTGAAGAACAGCCTTTGGGCGTTCGATATGATCAAGGTCGAGCGCGTCACCGGGCTGTCGCCGGACGAAATCCGCTCCGCCGCGCGACTGTTCGCGAACAGCAAGCCCGGCGCGATCCTCTACGCGCTCGAAACGCTCGCTCCCGAACTGCGCGAAGACTGCGTACGCGCGCTGGCGAATCTCGCGCTTGCCACCGGTAGTATGGGCAAGCCATCGACCGGTTTGTACCCGCTTTTCCTCGGCGCGAACGAACAAGGCTCCAAGGATGTCGGCGCGACACCTCAGTACCTGCCCGGATACCGCGCAGTGTCGGACGACGATGCGCGCGCGCGCATCGAGTCCGCTTGGGGCGGCAATGAACTACCATCGCAAGAAGGCGTGGGCATACGCGAGCTAACGGACGCAATCGAAAGCGGCAGAATCAAGGCGTTGCACCTGATTGGCGACAGCGCGAACTTCACTAACGGCGAACTCGGCGAATTCGTAGAGGCGGCGGACAAGCTGGACTTCTTGCTGGTGCAGGACATCTTCCCCAACGAACTGACCGAAATCGCCGATGTGGTGCTGCCATCAATGACATTTGCGGATAGAGACGGCACATACACAAACATCGAACGGCGCGTACAGTTGCTCAATCCCGCGCTCGGACCGAAGGGCGACGAGGACGCGGATTGGCGCATCATCTGCCAAATTGCCAAGCGCCTGGGCGCGCAGGGCTTCGACTACGCCAATGCGGAAGCCGTGTTCGACGAGTTCGCCACGCTGTGGCAGCCATACGGCGGCATATCGTACAACAGGCTGCGCCGCGAGACGCTGCAATGGCCCTGCGCCGCCGCCGACATGCCCGGCACCACCGTGCTGTACGCGACGCATTTGCAAGCCAACAAAATCGCGATGTCGCCGATGTCGTTCATCGAACCACCGGCGCACGACGACGAATTGCACCCGTTCGTGCTCGCGCGCGGTCGCGTGCTGAACCAGCCGGAGCGCGCGATAGACATTCGGACCGTGCGCGGTCGCCACACCATAGAACGAGACGACCTAGTTGAGATTAACGTCGATGACGCCGAATCGCTCGGCATCGTCGAAGGCGACGAAGTGCATGTGATGTACGATGGCGGCGGGTTCTACGGCACGGCGACCATAGGCGGACCGCAGCGCGGCATGCTATCCGTAACCGCGCTGTTTGGCGAAATGATAAGCGACATAGAGCGGGACCGCTCACCTGACCCAATGCTCAAAATCGACGGCTTGCCCCTAGTTTCCGCCAGCATCGTCAAAGTAGCCGTAGGCGCCGCCGCAGACTAAGGCAAAGTCCCCTACCCTTCTGGGAGAAGGTTAGCAAAGAAGCAAATACAACCTCAACCCAATCAAGAGCAACCCAATCGGAATCAATATCAAGCAAACTAATCAGCACGGAGGAAATTAACCATTGACCACAGCAAGGCGGACCCGCATAAGGCCAAAACTGGCTGAAACCCATATCCTCGAGCGGCGTGAATTGACACCTGACCACTGGTTGATGTGGATCGGAAAGCCGGACGGCTTCACATTCAAGCCTGGCCAGTACTGCACCATCGGCGCCGAGGGCATCGAGCGGGCGTATTCTATCGCCTCTGCGCCGCACGAAGACCGCATCGAACTGTTCATCGAGCTTGTGCCGTACGAAGAGGGCGGGCATCTGACGCCCCTGTTGTACGCGCTGCAAGCCGGCGACAAGCTGACGATACGGCCGCGCGCCAAAGGCATCTTCATATTCAACCCGAATTTCAAGAACCACCTACTCGTCGCGACTGTAACCGGCGTGGTGCCGTACATCAGCTTCATCCGCGACTACCTGCACAAGGGCGAGACCGGACACCGTTTCTTCGTGCTCGAAGGCGCAAGCTACGACGACGAGTTCGGCTACGACGACGAACTGTCGCGCTACGCAGCCGAATACCCTGACATAGTAACCTTCATCCCAACCGTGAGTCGCCCCAATGAAGAGCGCAACAGCAACTGGCAAGGCGAAAAAGGTCGCGTCAACGCCATTGTTGAAGAGCAGGTAGAGCGGCTGGGCTTAAACGCTGACGACACTTTAATCTACGCCTGCGGACACCCGGGGATGATCGAGGATGTTAAGGCGCGCCTAGTACCCAAAGGCTTCACCGTTGACGAAGAGCGCTTCTGGAAGGAAGACTAAACCCTGTATTCACAGGCGGGACGGAGTGGCAACTTATGACGAAAACACCGATAGTACGCAGGATCAATCTGACTTCGTATCGCTTTCCTACCGAGAATGTTACTACGGACCTGGCGTTCGCGGCGGGGCCGTTCTACGAGCCGGGCAGTCGAGGCACCCGCAGGCTTTTGGCTATCCGCATCGAGACGGACATCGGGGTGACCGGACAGTACATCAGCGGCACGCCCGCGAACCGCGAGCAGATAGAGATGATCGCGCCGTTCCTTATTGGAAGGAATGCCCTAGACCGCGAGCTGTTCTATCGCCAGTCGAAGATGATCCTGCGGAAGCACGACCGCATGGGCATTGGGCCTATCGACATCGCGCTGTGGGACTTGGCGGGCAAGCTGTTCGACGCGCCAGTCCACCAACTGCTGGGCGGATACCGTGAGAAGTTGCCGTGCTACGCGAGCACCTACCACGCCGATCGCTCCCCGGACGGGCTGAGTTCTCCGGATGCATATGCAGACTTTGCGGAGCAGTGCCTGGAGATGGGATATAAGGGTTTTAAGATTCACTCTTGGGCAGCGGCACCGATCGAGCAAGAGATTGCCACCGTGAACGCGGTGGGCAAACGAGTCGGTGGTAAGATGGCACTAATGACCGATCCGTGCTGCGTCTATGACACATACGGCGATGCGCTGCGCGTTGGGCTTGCCTGTGATGACAACAACTTCTTCTGGTACGAAGACCCGATGAACGACGGCGGAGTCTCATTGCAGGCTCACAAGCGACTAAGGCAGTCGCTGAAGACACCTCTGCTTCAGGGCGAGCATGTGCACATGGTTGAAGGGCACACCGACATGGCGGTGGCGGAAGCCACGGACTATTGGCGGGCAGACCCGGAGTACGACGGAGGGATTACGGGCGTGATGAAGATAGCGCACGCCGCCGAAGGCTTCGGCATGGATGTTGAACTTCATATCGCGGGCCCGGCGCAGCGGCACTGCATGGCGGCGATGCGAAACTCCAATTTCTACGAGATTGGGCTAGTGCATCCCAAGTTGGGAGCGCGGATGCCGGTGTACAAGTGCGGCTACTACGACGGGTTGGAAGGGATCGACTCGAATGGGTGCGTTACGGTGCCGTCGGACCCGGGGCTTGGCGTTGAATACGACTGGGACGGCATCGCCAGGTACAAAAAAGGAGAAATGGTCATCGAATAGACCGGCCGGATTGATTGTTGAATTCAGTTTATCGCCGGTTAGACTGACTGAATACTATTGATTGTATAGTCATAGAACGGGCAATCGGATAGAATACGCGAGAAAGTTGGAAATACCCCTCGCGGATGATGAGGGAACGCACAGGAGGAACGCAGCATGAAATCGGATAGAGCGCTTGTGGCGCACCTGATGCGGCGCGCGGGTTTCGGCGCAACACCCGCCGAGCTTGACGCGCTGTCGAGCGAGCATACCTACGAAGAAATTGTGGACGGCCTCGTTAATCCGGAGCGATTCCCAGAGCTGGATGTTACACTCATCGACCGCTACTACGGCGGCGAGCCGGTCGCCGTGCATGTGGGCAAATGGCTGTATCGTATGGTCAACACGCAGCGCCCGCTCGAAGAGAAAATGTCGCTGTTCCTGCATCACATATTCCCCGTGGCGTGGGGCAAGAGCGAACATGGGCCATCGCTGTACAGCGAAATCGAAATGTTCCGCAATGTCGGGCTGACCGATATGAAGACGATACTGCTCGAACTGTCGCGCGACCCTGCGATGCTTTTCTGGCTGGACAACAACGAGAACCACAAGGACGAAATCAACGAGAACTACGGCAGGGAACTGCTCGAACTGTTCTCGATGGGTGTGGGTAACTACACCGAAGACGACATCAAAGCGGCGTCTCGCGCGTTCACCGGATGGACATTCCGGCAGCCGCTTTCGCTGTATCCTAACGGGCACTATCCCGCCGAGTTCATGTTCGTCGCGGACGACCATGATTACAGCAAAAAGACATTCCTCGGCGAGACCGGCAACTTCGATGGCGAGGACATAATCGACATCATCGTGCGTCAGCCTGCTACCGCGCGCTTTATCTCGCGCCACCTGTACAACTTCTTCGTGGAAGACGAGGTACAAGTGCCGTCGTGGGCGACGGAACCGCCCAAGGACGAAGCCGCCATTCAGCAACTCAGCCGCGTGTTCCTCGACACCGGCGGACAGATGCGCGCTGTGCTGTCCGAGCTGTTCAACTCCGACTTCTTCAAAAACGCGCGCCAGTTCAAGAAGGTGAAAAGCCCGACCGAGCTCGTCGCAGGCGTGCTGAAGCAGACAGGTGAGTTCAGCAGCCCCAAGCCCGGTATGTTCCAGCTCGCCATCACCACGCTGAACGGCTCTCTGATCGAAGGACCGATGGCTATTATGGGGCAGCGTCTGATGAACCCGCCAACGGTCGAAGGCTGGCACACCGGGCACGAATGGATAGACTCCGGTACGCTCAGCGAGCGCATCGGCTTCGTGGAAAGCCAGTTCGACGACATGAACAAACCCGGCGTGTCCGATATGGTGCAGCGCATCGGAGACTTGGACGCAGAACCGTCTGAGCTTGTTGACCGCTGCTTGGACATCCTAGGCGGCATCAGCGTCAGCGAGCAGACATACGCATCGCTGGTGGACTACGCGCAGGAACTCCGCAACATCAAGGACGATAGCGCATCGGTCGGCGTGCACAATCTCTTGCAGATGACGGCATCGACCGTTGATTACCAGTTCGCATAGTATCCCAAATAAGCCGTTAGCCCTGAGCATGTCGAAGGACAGTAATACTGTGAGCGTGGTTCGACAGAGCCTGCGCTGAGCTTGCCGAAGTGCTCACCATGAACGGAAACGAGAATGTGCCTGTCAGGATAAATACGCTGTGAAGCGATAATAGATGGGGGACAATATGACCACCAAGAGCAGGGAAAAGACGCTGGTCGTAGTGCAGCTCACGGGCGGCAACGACTTTATGAACACGATTGTGCCGTACAACAACCCGCACTACTACGACGCGCGCAAGACGGTCGTGATGAAGCAGGACGAAGTGCTGCCCATCAACGGCGAGCTCGCTATCAACCCGAACGCTGCGCCGTTCAAGCGCCTCTACGACGAGGGCAAGATGGCGATTATCCAAGGGATCGGCTACCCGAACTCCAATCGCTCGCACTTCCGCGGCATGGACATCTGGCACACTGCAGAGCCGGATCGCGTGGGCAACGACGGCTGGCTAGGCCAGGCGGTACGGGAACTTGACCCTAGCGGCGAGAATGTACTCACCGGCGTGAACATCGGCATGGGCTTGCCGCGCGCAATGTCCGTTACCGGCGTACCTGTAACGTCCATCGGCGACCTAGAAGGCTACGGCGTAATGACGCGCATTGAGCAAGAACGCCTACGCGACAGGGCGCTCGACGCGTTCAAGGGCTTGTACGGGCAGGCAATCGGCAGCGGCGCGGTCGCCGAGTACATTGGGCAGACCGGCTTGGATGTGCTGAAAGGCGCGGACATGCTCGCCGATGTCGCCGACAACTATAGCTCAAGCGTTGAGTACGCCGACAACCAGATTGCGAAGCAGCTGCGCGATGTCGCCCGCGTGCACCTCGCCGATTTGGGCACTCGCATCTTCTACACATCGCACGGCGGCTACGACACGCACGCCAACGAGATGCCCTCGCATCCCAAGTTGATGAATGAACTATCCGGCGCAATCTCCGACTTCCTCGACGACATCGAAGAGCACGACGCATCGGACGATGTTACCGTCTTCGTGTTCACCGAGTTCGGGCGGCGTATGCGCGACAACGGCAGCGGCACGGACCACGGCTCAGGCGGCGGCGCGTACATCTTCGGCAAGAATGTCAGCGGCGGCTTGTACAGCGAATACCCGTCGCTAGACCCTGCCGAATGGGAGCACGGCGAAGACCTGAAGCACACCATCGACTTCCGTGGTATCTACGCCACACTGCTTGAACAGGTACTGGACATCGACGCGAAGCCTATCGTCAAAGGCGAGTACGAGCAGATTAATCCGTTTGCCAACTAGGGCAGACAAGACAGGTGAGGCAAATGGCAGCCCAGCGCAGATCGTACTCTCGCCACCCGTCGGTAAGTATATCTGCCGGCGGGTGGGCGTTGCATAGGAGGAATTCGTGGAAGCCTCCCTCTGGATATTCTTCGTTTTCTTAATCTACTTCGCGATTCTGATAGGCATCGCCATCCTGCGTGCACGGCACATGGACGGCATGACCGACTATGTGCTTGCTGGCCGCAAGCTCGGCTCTGTAACATCCGCGCTCAGTTCTGCATCTTCTGCCACAAGCGGCTGGACGATGCTCGTCCTCCCCGCGTTGGCATTCGCGGCTGGAATGATGCACCTTTGGACGATTGTCGGTATCATACTCGGCGCGTGGTTGGCATGGACGATACTCGCCAAACGCCTGCGTCGCTACACCATAGCCACCGGCGACTCCCTGACCATTCCAGAGTTCTTGGAAAAGCGCTTTAACGACACGAGCGGCACGCTGCGAGCGCTTTCGGGCATCATCACCCTGTACTTCATGACGCTGTATGTCTGCTCCGGGCTGATTGCCGGCGCCAAGCTGCTTGACCAGGTATTCGACCTGCAAAGCCCGATTGCGATCGCCGCGCTCCACGATGTTGGGGTGCTGATAACGCTGATAGCCATCGTGTCGTACACCTTCATCGGCGGCTTCCTAGCCGTGTCGCGCACCGATGTCTTTCAGGCGTTGATAATGCTGACCGGCTTTCTCATCATCCCGGTTACGCTGATACTAACCACCACCAACCCGTTTCAGGCGCTGGAATCCACCGCGCCCGGATTCTGGAATCCCTTCACCAACGCAGGCGGCGAAGTGCTTGGCGTGATGTTCTTCCTGTCCGCGGCCGGCTGGGGACTTGGCGCGCTAGGTTCGCAGCGAATATCGGCGCGCTTCATGGCGCTGGAACGCGAGAGCCTTATTTCAAGAAGCCGTCTTATCGCACTCATATGGCTCATCCTCATATTCGGGCTTGCGCTGCTGATGGGCTTGGTGTCCGCGCCCGCGCTCGCCGCCCAGGGTGTCGCGCTGCCGGATGCGGAGCGCCTGTACATAGTCGTATCGTCCGTGTTCTTCCATCCGATAGTCGCCGGTCTGCTGCTGACGGCAGTCATAGCGGCAGTGATGAGCACAGCGGACTCGCAGCTGCTGTTGGCGTCCGCGATCGCGTCAGACGACCTGCCCATTCTCCGACGCATAACATACTCGCTAAGCGCGGATATGCGCGTGTGGATTGGTCGTCTGCTGCTGATTACGGTCGGCGTATTCGCCGCGATGATTTCCATGATTTCGCCGGACTCCATATTCGCGCTGGTCTCGCTGGCGTGGGGAGGCATGGGCGCCGCATTCGGGCCAGTGGTGATATTGGCGCTGTACTGGCGGCGTTTCAATCTGTGGGGCGCGCTGACCGCGATACTCTCAGGCGCGGGTGTTTCGACTCTCTGGTGGCTAATGGGCTTGCGCCACGACGGGCTAGTCGGCTTCACTGAATCGCTAGGCTTCGGCGCGACGGTCAACCGCCTGCAAGAAGTCGGCGTGTGGAACTTAAACCCGGCAACGCCCGGCTTCGTCCTGGCGATGCTGTTAGCCATAGGCGTGACCCTACTTACCGCCCCACCGACCGACGAAATCACCGACAAGTTCGACGAAGTAAACTCTCCCGACTGGCAAGACATAACCCCTGGCGAGAGCGCACTCATACCCGCTGCCGCTGACTAGCAACGCATCGTCCCATACTCCAATTACGGCCCCTATGGCATAGTCTTGGAAGACAATACCGCCAAACATCATCGTAAGCGGTATAGGCAAGAAACAGCTAAAACCACCCGGCTGGCGCAAGCCACCCACTTGCACGAGGAGACAATAAATGACCAGACCACACGGATTGCTGCGAGCTGGCTACCCTTATCTGCGGACGCTTGGAATGCGCCGCGTAACGAACTTTCCTGCGGACATCGCATTCGCCAAGAATGGGGATGCGCTAATCCTGATGCGCTCCGAAGGCGGATCGAGCGTGCGGATATGGTCGGTTGACGACTCCGAGGCGCTGTCCGCCGACCTCAAGGGCTTTGGCGGATATGGCACAAATGAGGGGCAGTTCGTCTGGCCCGTACAAATAATTGTCGATGATGCAGGCGACATATTCGTCAGCGACGAGGCGACGCACAAGATTTCTCGCTTCAATCCGGACGGCGAGTTCGTCTCGCGCTGGGGCGCCTACGGCGACGGCGACGGCGAGTTCGACGCGCCCAACGGCATCGCCTTCGATCTTGACGGCAACATGGTCGTCGTAGATTCCAAAAACCACCGCGTCCAGCGCTATACGCCGGACGGCGAGTACCTAGGCGGCTTCGGCGAATACGGCGCGGGACCCGGGCAGTTCGAGCTGCCATGCGGCGTGCATGTAGACGAGCTGGGCGATGTGTATGTCGCGGACTGGGGCAACAACCGCTTCCAGATATTCTCCGCAGACGGCGAAGTGAAGAATGTCGGCGGCGAGGCGGGCAGCGGACCTGGGCAGTTCAACCGTCCGACCGGCATCGCCGTTGACGCGCACGGCGACATCTATGTAGCGGATTGGGGCAACGACCGTGTGCTGATGTTCAACGCGGAGGGGCAGTACATCTGGAGTTTCGGCGGCGACGCCACGCTTTCGAGAATCGCGCGCACCTACATGCTCACGAATGCCGTACCGAACCGGCTGCGCGAAATGGGCGATCTAGAGCAAGAAAAGCGCCTGCGCCGCCCGCGCTCCGTCAGAATAGACAGCGAATTCCGTCTATTCATCCCCGATTACGAGTCCTACCGCGTGCAAATCTACCAAAAGGAAGCCGTCGAACTAGACCGTACGCAATACGCCGCCCCCTTGCGCAACGTAACGCTTGAAGTGACATAGGCACATATTCAGCCGAAAGCATGGTAAGAAACGACCCCGCCAGATTCAATGAATCGCGGGGTCGTTATGCGCTGGCTAGGTTACAGTGTCGGTTGAGCGGACGATACATTCCAATGTGTCGTTGCTCGGGTCGAGTCTATTCGTCATCGGTCGATTGTATTGCTGCCCAACAAGGACGGCAGGTTTCCGCTTTCGGAATGGGCGATGTGCAAGTCTATTTCATAAACGCTGAAGCGCAGATCGTCAGTCCCGTTCGATTAGCGCACTGAAGTCATTAAGCTTGGAATCATCTGGTTCTTGCACTGCCCGATGGACCTTTGAGTATTGGTGAGTTTCTCTTCTGTCGTCATCGTTTCATCCTTCGGAATACTGCTGCGCTTCATTGCCGATGCTCACTTCAAGATATGCTGTTACGATATGGCTATACGAAATAGTCAAATGTAAATGTATCGTAAGTTCCTTTAATTGTACCGCTCAAACTCGCTAATATATGTGCATTGTGTATTGGCTGGATTTGACGACTGCGTATGAGCAAGGCGAATGACCACACCCGTACGGCGGCAGTACTTGGGAGTCAAGCGGGAGCATCAGGACGAAATCCTGCTGTTCCGCATGGGCGACTTCTACGAAACATTCGATGACGACGCGCGGCTGCTCTCGCGCGAGCTGGAGATTGCGCTGACTTCGCGCGAGTTCGGCAAAGGGCAGCGCGTGCCGCTCGCCGGCATCCCGTATCACTCCCTAGAAGCAAGTCTGGCGCGGCTCATCAAGAAGGGGCATAAGGTCGCGATATGTGAGCAGGTCAGCGATCCGGCGACTTCAAAGGGCATCGTTGACCGCGAGGTCGTGCGCGTGGTGACGCCCGGTACCATCATCGAGGACGCACTTCTGGAGCGCAATGCGAACAATTATCTCGCCGCGCTGCTGGTCGAAGGCGACAGCGTAGGGCTATCGTGGGTTGACATCACCACCAGCGAATTCGCCACCGCGCAGTTCGATCTGGCGCAGCTCCCGGTCGAATTATCGCGGCTTACCCCATCCGAGTTGCTTGTGCCGGAAGACAGTCTCCCGGAAGACGGCGAAGATATGCCTGACTACGGCGATGTAATGCTTACGCCGCTCCTGCAGGACGCATTCCACGCAGACTGGGGGCGCGAGACGCTGCTGCGCCACTTCGGCGTCGCTTCGCTGGAGAGCTTCGGCTGCGAGAACAAGCCACTCGCGGCAAGGGCGGCAGGCGCGGTCATCGACTATCTGCAGCAGACTCAGCGCGGCGCCATCGGGCAGATTACCACGCTGTACACGCACTCCACCGCCGACTATATGATTCTGGACGCGCAGACTCGCCACAACTTAGAACTGTACGAAGGCGGACGTTGGGGCGCGGTGAACGCCTCACTGCTGTCCGTGCTGGACGCCACCAAGACATCGATGGGCGGACGGCTATTGCGCCGCTGGCTTGGGCAGCCTTTGCTCGATGTCGAACGACTCTTGCGGCGGCAGGACGCCGTGGAATGGTTCCATCGCAGCGCACTGCGGCGAGAGCGCATCGTGATGCTGCTCGAATCCGTGTCCGACATGGAACGACTCGTGAACAGGGTCCGTGGACACAACGCCACGCCGCGCGACCTCGTCAGCCTTGCCAACAGCCTGGACGCCGCGCCGAAAATCAAAGACTTGCTGCGCGAAGACGACGATGCGGACAAGGTGGAATGGCTCGCAGAGCGCATCGCGGATAACGGCGAGGTCGTTGAGCTAGTCAGGCAGGCGATCGGCGACGACCCGCCGATAAGCGTCGGCGACGGGAATGTGATTCGGCAAGGCTTCTCACCCGAACTCGATGAAGTGCGCGGCACATCTCGCAACGCGCAAGACTACATCGCGCGGCTGGAGCACAAAGAACGCGAGCGCACCGGCATCAAGTCGCTGAAGGTCGGATACAACCGCGTGTTCGGCTACTACATCGAAATTAGCAATGCCAACCTCGAGCAGGCGCCCGACGACTATGTGCGCCGGCAGACGCTCGTGGGCGGCGAGCGCTTCATCACACCCGAAATGAAGGAGTACGAGTCGCTCATCCTAAACGCGCAAGACCGCATCGGCGAGATGGAATCCGCGCTCTTCCGGCAGGTCTGCCAGCAGGTCGCGGGCTACGCCGAACCGATACTGCGCACTGCCCGAGCCATCGCCAACATTGACGCGTTCGCATCGCTCGCGGAAGTGGCGTCGCTGCATGGCTATGTGCGCCCGGTCCTCGACGACGGTGCTGCGATTGTCGTCAAGCAAGGGCGGCATCCCGTCGTTGAACGCATGCTGCCGCCCGGCGATTTCGTCGCCAACGACACCGCTCTGGCAAGCGACGGCGAGCAGCTCATCATACTGACGGGCCCCAACATGGCGGGCAAATCGACCTACATCCGGCAAGTCGCCGTCATCACACTTATGGCACAGATTGGCAGCTTCGTGCCTGCGGAATCAGCGCGCATCGGCGTGTGTGACCGGATATTCACTCGCGTGGGATTACAGGACGACCTCGCGATGGGGCAGTCCACATTCATGGTCGAGATGGTCGAAACAGCGGCGATTCTTAACCACGCTACGCCCCGTTCGCTAATCGTGCTGGACGAAATCGGGCGCGGCACAAGCACATACGACGGACTCGCAATCGCGCGCGCCGTCGCGGAGCATATCCACAACAACCCTAGGCTGGGATGCAAAACCCTATTCGCTACACACTACCACGAACTGACGCAGCTCGCCGATACGCTGCCACGCGCGTTCAATTACAACGTGGTTGTGAGCGAGGACAAGGGGCAGGTCGTGTTCCTGCGCAACATCGCGCCGGGCGGCGCAGACCGCAGCTACGGCGTGCATGTGGCGCGTCTCGCCGGAATGCCGTCGGGTGTGGTGAGCCGTGCGTGGAAAGTGCTCGCGGAATTAGAGAACAGCAGCAAGGCAAAAGGCGCGGCATCGCGACGCAAGGGCGGCGTCCAAGCACAGCAGATGCCTCTGCTCACATTCGCGTCGCCCGTCGTCGATGAGCTGCTTGCCATCGATGTCGCATCCCTGACGCCGCTCGATGCCATCAACCGTCTGTATGAATTACAGGAACGCGCAAGGGAAGATCAATAGAATTCGCACATCAAGCATGACTAGGCGACGGGTCGCCATAGTATTGCGGAAAATAATACTACCTATTGTGAATATCATATAGATATTGACCCGCGCTTGTATTAATGTGTCGTAAGGCTAGAGTATTCATTGATGCAATGTCGCAATGCAGCTTTAATTGGGAGTTATGAATACATAAAGCTGCGTATCGCAGACCCGCG
Organism: Chloroflexota bacterium; assembly: GCA_009840355.1. Classification (NCBI taxonomy): domain Bacteria; kingdom Bacillati; phylum Chloroflexota; species Chloroflexota bacterium. The sequence goes on along the minus strand of VXNZ01000026.1, from coordinate 102,606 downwards.
ACACCAGCGGAGAAAGGAAGGAACAAGCGAAATGGTAGAGTTCAAGGCATGTCCCAGGTGCGCTGGAGACCTGAAGCTGACGAGGGACATGTACGGCGATTACAGAGAGTGTCTCCAGTGCGGTTACACGAAGGACATCATCCCCGAGCCGAAGACCAACTTTGACTGGGCGAAGACGCGTGGCAAGCCCGGTCGCAGGCGGAAGACCAAGGTCGCCGCATAGCGCTGCATCCGCTGCCGCAGTGTCAATCGGCTGACAATTTGCGGTATGCCTCCAAACGACGATCCCTTTTGATGACCGGATAGCACATTCGAACATCGAGAGGGATATGCTCTTCTCAAATGCCAGCCGGCAATTTCGCACCGCATCCCCGTGCGCCTTTATCCGCGCGCTTGCATCTGGTAGGCTTGCATCTGACACCGATTCCATACCATCTATGCGGACGAGCCGCAGCCTTCCGTTGTCACTTGGGCGTAGATGTCTAGGGCAAATGGTTAGGCAGGTGCAACAGTCCTTACCTACTTGATGCAGGAATGTGGTAGGGCAAGATTAGGATAGGGCTGAAGTCTCAGTCCGAGTGCAGACCTTAACACGCAAAACCGTTTTTCGATAACGGACAGAAGTCATGACAACGACAGTTAAAGTAAGAGTGCCGGCTACGACCGCGAACATGGGCCCCGGCTTCGACTGTTTGGGGATGTCGCTGGACATCTGGAACACCATCGTCGTGGAACGGGACAGTTCGGTGTCCGGCGGCGAGGTTGTCTCCATCAGCGGCGAGGGGAGGGACAGCCTACCCACCGACGCCGGAAATCTCGTGTACCAGAGTTTCAAGCGCATCTACGACGGGCTAGGCATTCCCGCGCTGGCGGTGCGCCTTACCTGCGAGAACGAGATACCGCTCGGGCGCGGGCTTGGCAGCAGCGCGGCGGCGGTCGCCGGTGGCTTGCTTGCGGGCAGCGAGCTGAGCGGCGCCAAGCTGTCGTCCAAGCGCATACTGGAACTCGCCGCCGAAATAGAAGGACATCCGGACAACTCCGCGGCGGCGATACTTGGCGGCTGCCGCATAGTCGTGAGCGATGGCGACGGCTACTTGACCGAACCCGTGAATGTTCCGGACGAACTGAAGACGATCCTGTTCGTGCCCGATGTGCCGATGGCGACCGACGAAGCGCGAGGCGTGCTGCCGCCCACGATTAGCAGGCAAGACGCCGTGTTCAACATAGGCAGAACCGCGCTGCTGGTTAACGCCTTGGCGAGCGGCAATCTCAATCATCTCGAAACCGCGACCGAAGACATGCTGCACCAGCCCGCGCGTCAGAAATTGTTCTTCCCGATGAAGAACATATTCCGCGCCGCGATGTCGGCAGGTGCGCTTGGAGTCTTCCTGTCAGGCGCGGGGTCGAGCGTGCTGGCGTTGGCGCGAGATCGAGAGTACACCATCGGATACGAAATGGCAGACGCCGCGATGAAGTCCGGCGTCGACGGCGCAATAAAGGTAACCAAGCCGACCCTACTGGGGGCGCATGTGGTGGAGGACTGACATTACACTGCACGTCAAGCTGGAGACAAAGGCGAAACTCACATACGAAGACTACGCGAACTTGCCGGGAGACGATCGCTACGAGCTGATTGACGGGGAGCTGATTTTGGTTCCGTCACCAAGCGAGTTTCACCAGGCCATCCTGATGAACTTGATACATCTGTTGCAATCTGTGCGCCAATCTGGCTTGGAACGACTCTACTGCGCGCCGTTTGATGTTATCTTTACGGACCATGATGTAGCGCAGCCTAACCTGCTATTTATCGCAGCAGATCGCGCTGACATAATCACGGCGGCGAATGTTCGGGGCGCCCCGGACTTGGTGGTGGAAATTCTGTCGCCGTCCACATCAAGGCTTGACAGAACGCGAAAGCGCGAACTATACGAACGGCACGGCGTCAAAGAGATGTGGCTTGTCGATCCGCGGGAGCGCAAACTCGCAGTTCTACTGCTGCGCGATGGCAAACTCGAAGACGCAGGCGAGTACGGCACTGGCCAGGCCCTCGTATCTGAGACGCTGGGGAATCTGACCATCGACTTGGACGATGTATTTCAGGGGAAGTTGGCGAGGGGCTAACATCGATGGACGGGATGGGTATAATTGGGATTATAGTTTGGCGAAGGATGGTTGGTGTATATGTTGTATGAAGCTATACGCCTAGGGTACGAAGAATATCATAGAGTTGAAACAGCCTATGACGAAAGTTATGCTGGTTTCTTTGCAAAGTGGAATGTGCAAGCAATTGATCAGCCAATGATTGATAGCCTTAGAAATTTCCTTGCTCAATTCAAAGCGTTCAGCAACTTTAGGTGGGACCAGATAAATGCGGAAGTCCTCCAGCGTACTATAAGTCAAGTACTACCGAATCTGTTGGAGTTGGAAGATTTGACCGTATTGGACAATTTCATGGATCACCGCCAATTGATAGCCGAGTCCTTTGATACCATCGCGGAATGCCAATACACTCCTATGAAACGGAATCAGAAGAAGACAACATTTTCTTCGACCGCAGCATCAAAAATCCTGCACGCAATCAATCCTTCACTTTTTATTATGTGGGATGATGCTATCAGAGGTGGATATGGACTCGGGAGTGATACAAAAGGGAAGGGCTACGCTTACCGTTTCCTGCCACGAATGCAAAGACTCGCTGAATTCGCCATTAGACAGGTAGTGGAGAATGAAGGTCATAGTCGTGAAGATGCTATAAGTTCATTGGTATCTTGCGGCAACTCTCTTGCGAAAGTATTGGACGAGTACAACTACGTGAAATTCACCAAAAATAATGACGCAGTGTGGCAGAAGGAATACGCTCTTCTGAACTCGACCGAAATGTCGAAGAACTGATGACTGAAAGACTGACACACCACCATGCTAATCGTACAAAAATACGGCGGAAGCTCGCTTGCGGACGCCGACAAGATTCGCAATGTCGCCGGGCGCATCGCGCGCAGCAGGGACGCGGGCAACAGCGTCATCGCCGTCGTGTCCGCTATGGGCGACACCACTGACGATCTCATCGACTTGGCGAACGAAATCTCGAACCGACCGGACGCGCGCGAAATGGACGTGCTGCTCTCCACCGGCGAACTAGTGTCCTGCACACTGATGGCGATGGCGCTGCGCTCGATGGGCTACGCGTCCGTCAGCCTTAGCGGTGCACAAGCGGGTATTCGCACCGATTCCAGCTACGGCAGGGCGCGCATCGCGGGCGTGTCGCCGGAGCGCATTATCGGAGAAGTGGATGCAGGCAACATCGTCATTGTCGCGGGCTTTCAGGGCATCACCGAAGACTTGGACATCACCACGCTCGGTCGCGGCGGCTCTGACACGACAGCAGTGGCAATCGCTGCGGGCGTCGAAGCGGATCGCTGCGAGGTCTATACCGATGTGGACGGCATCTACACGGCGGACCCGCGTCTAGTGCCGACCGCGAGAAAGTTGGACGAAGTGGGCTTCGAGGAAATGCTCGAGCTTGCAAGCTACGGCGCGAAGATGAATCCGCGCTCTATCGAAATGGGAATGCACTACAATGTGCCGATACTCGTGGCATCCAGTTTCACGGACGCGGCGGGCACGCTTATTCACGGGGACATCCACGGAGACAGCGAGATGAACAGCAATGTGGGCGAAATACGGAATCGCGTGAGGGGAATCGCGACGGACACGAATGTGGCGAAGATAACGGTGCTCGGCGTCATCGACAGGCCCGGCATCGCGGCGAGCCTGTTCGAGCCGCTCGCCGAAGCCGACATCAGCGTGGATGTCATCGTGCAGAACGCGAGCGTTGATGGCACAACCGATATGACATTCACCGTTACGCGCACCGACCTCGACCGCGCACTCGATGTTGTCGAACCTGTCATCCGTGAACTCGGCAGCAGAGGCACCATCAGCGACGACACACTCGCCAAGCTGAGCATCGTCGGCTCCGGTATGCAGGACGCGCCGGGCTATGCATCACAGATGTTCCGCGCTCTCGCGGGCAAGGGCATCAACATAGACGCGATTACGACATCCGAGATTCGCATCACCTGCCTAATATCCGAATCGCAGGTTGCCGAAGCCGCCTGCGCGCTGCACGACGCCTTCCATTTGGACCTGCCGCGAGAATAGATGCCGCACAGATTACCACCGCAACACCGCCGTTTTCGATAGTTGACTGCCGACAGTTGAACGACTTCATGCCTCACCCCCACCTTTCGGTAATCATTCCTGCCTACAACGAGGCGGGGCGGATAGTCGCCACGCTGGACGCCGTTTCGCAGTATCTCCAACAGCAGGCGTACACAGCGGAGGTCATCACCGTTGACGACGGTAGTGACGACTCGACCGCCGAAGTCGTGGAACATTGGTCTGCTGAGCAAGAAGACTTCAGGCTGAAACGCATCGAACACGGCGGCAAAGGCGCGGCTGTGCGGCAGGGCATGCTCACGGCGAGCGGCGAATACCGCTTCATGTGCGACGCAGACCTCGCCATGCCGATAAGCCACCTTGCCGACTTTTTGCAACACATGGAATCCGGATACGACATCGTCATCGGCTCTCGGCAGATTGCGGGCGCGAACCGCTACGGGGAATCGCTGTTTCGGCACATGCTGGGGCGCACGTACAACAAGATGGTGCAGGTCATCGCGGTGCGCGGCATCGACGATACGCAGTGCGGGTTCAAATGCTTCAGCGCGGCGGCGGCAGAAACACTGTTCCCGTTGCAGCACGTCAAAGGCTGGGGCTTCGATGTCGAGTTGCTATTCCTCGCGCGGCGTCTAGGCATGCGCGTGCTGGAAATCCCGATAGAGTGGCGGCACGACGCCGACAGCAGGCTCAACCCCGCGTCCGCCGGACTCAACATGCTGCGAGATGTGCTTGCCGTGCGCTGGAACAGCCTACGCGGTAAGTACTCGCAGGAATATGCTTATTCGTCTGATGCTGATGCTGAAGCTGCCCTGTCAGCATCAGCATCGACAACAACGAACATTAGCGGCGATGATGGCGCAGATTCGCACGATGGTGGCCTGGCGGAATTAGCAACGGCGGCGTCAACAATTCGCATTGCGCCGGACGATGACGCACCGCGCGGCTACCCGGCTATCGTCGTGCCGACATTCAACGAAGCGGAAAATCTGCCGCTACTTGCGGAACGCCTATTCGCACTTCGCGTGCCAGACTTGCGGCTGGTCGTCGTGGACGACAATTCGCCCGATGGCACAGCCGAAGTAGCGCGAAGGCTGAACGAACAGTACGACAATCGCATCGACCTTATCGAGCGGCAGTCGAAAGACGGGCTGGGTACGGCATACAAAGTCGGTTTTCGGCACGCGATAGAGCAAGGCGCGGGCTACGTGTTGCAGATGGACGCCGACCTGTCGCACGCGCCGGAGTACATACCGGACTTCCTCAAGACGCTGCGGCAATCGGATGTGGTGGTCGGCTCGCGCTACACGCAAGGTGGCGGCGTTGACAAGGATTGGCGCTTTCGCAGGCACTTACTCAGTTCGCTCGCGAATTACGGCATCCGAGCCGTCGTCGGCCTGAAGGTCAAGGACGCCACGACGGGCTTCAAGGCGTTCAGAGCGGACGCCTTGAACGCGCTAGACTTCGATGAGTTCCGCTGCAAAGGGTTTGGATTTCAGGCGGAAGTGGCGTATGCCTGTCAGCACGGAAACTACCGCGTCGTCGAGCATCCCATAACATTCTACGACCGCGCTCACGGCAAGTCCAAGCTATCGATGGGAATAATCATTGAGGCGCTGTGGCGGCTTTTCCTTCTGAGATGGCGAAGGAAAACGTGACGAATCACCGTCGCGAAGCCCGCCGCATTATTACGAAAAAAATAGGTGGAAAAAGCCTTTAACTCATTTACAATAGTGCATCTAATTACCTTAAACGCAAAAGACTTTGACTGAACAGAGGACTAAGCGAAAATGCAAACACTGGCTGAAAAGAACAAGGAAAAAGTGCGGCGCGACCGCGCGAAGAAGGCTGTCGCGCTGGCGATGCACAGCAACTGGGACGATGCCGCCAAGATGAACAGCGCCATCCTCAGGGACTTTCCCAAAGACCTTGAGGCGCAAAACCGGCTGGGCAAGGCGCTCAGCGAACTCGGGCGCAACCGCGAGGCACGCGAGGCATTTCAGCGCGCGCTGGAAATATCGCCGCACAACAGCATCGCCCGCAAGAACCTCGACCGGTTGATGAGGCTAGGCGACCAGGATGTATTGCCTCAATCTCGGGACAGCGTAGAAGCAGCACCAAAGGTGTTCATCGAAGAGAGCGGCAAGGCGACTACGACGTCACTTGTCAGGCTCGCGCCGTCCAACAATCTGCTGAAACTCGCCCCGGGACACCGCGTCAGCTTGGAGATAGAAAACGGGCGGGCAAGAGTGCTGAACGCCGCCGGCGAATATGTCGGCAGCGTGGAGCCGAGGCTCGCCGCGCGCTTGCTGCGTCTAGTGCGCGGCGGCAACCAGTACGAGGCAGCAGTCACAAGCGCAGGCACAAGCGAACTGACCATCATGATTCGAGAGACTTTCAAGCACCCGTCGCAGGCGGGCATCGTGTCGTTCCCGTCGCGCGCCGGCTCGAACTACCGCGTCTATATGCCTGGCAGCATGCTGGCATACGACGAAGACGCCTCGGAAGTCGGTTCACTGGGGCGCCGTATGATCAAAGACTGGTCCGACGACGACACTGAGCCGGGCGATGACGAAGCGTTCGCGCCAGTCATCCACCGCATCATCAACTCCAGCGACGATGACGACGACGAAATCTTAGAAGACGAGGATTATTAGCCGCGCAGGGCAGCGCATGCCTAGGTATCCGCGCCGACCATAGTCCAAGCATCCCTTGATGCCGGACTGTGGCATGCGCGGATTTTCTCGTTTCTCTTCACAACGAAGATGATGAGACTAGACGGATGCGTTTGTCCAATTGTCCAATTATTTGCCATAGTGTCGGACAGAGATGCCAAAGGACTATGCCAAAGGACTGCGTAGAATCCCTCCCCTTTCCGCTCTGGGGGGAATGTTAGCATTAGGGTGCGGGCAAGAAAAAACTTTACCTTCGTATGGGTTCACCGCCTACGCCCCAACTGCCGCCGCAATCGCCGTCCTCTGTATCGCCATCAACTCACCAATCCCCTGTTCGGCAACGGATAGCACTTCGTCAAGAGCGTCCCTAGAATACGGCATGCCCTCCGCCGTCCCCTGCACCTCAACGAACTCGCCTGCGCCGGTCATCACGATGTTGAAATCCGCATCCGCCGACGAATCTTCTTCGTAGCACAAGTCGAGACAAGCCGCACCGTCGATGATGCCCACGCTCGTTGCTGCGACCGGAGATAGTATCGGCAAATCAGGCAGCTGGTTTTCCTGAACAAGCGCGTCTAACGCCAGATACAGCGCGACATAGCCGCCGGTGATAGCTGCCGTGCGCGTGCCGGCGTCTGCCTGCAGCACATCGCAGTCCACCGTAAAGGTGCGCTCTCCCAGCCGTTCTAAGTCAACGGCGGCTCGAAGCGAGCGCCCAATCAGCCGCTGAATCTCCTGCGTGCGTCCGCGCGGAGTGCGCTCTCGTGGAGTGCGAGTCAGTGTAGCGCGTGGCAGCATCGCATACTCCGCCGTAACCCAGCCCTGCCCGGAGCCACGCAAAAATCGCGGAACTTTCTCCTCCACGCTCACCGCGCACAGGACGCGCGTCAGCCCCGTCTCAATCAGCACGCTGCCCTCTGCGAACGCCTGCGCGCCGCATGTAATCGTAGTGCACCGCAGTTCGTCGTTGGCGCGGCCGTCGAGTCTTGTCATAGCGTTATTCACTTATCGGTCAAAGTGTTAGGTTGGGCGGACATCATCAAGCCGTCTACTGGAATGAGCCGCATATCCACTGGGTCAATTGCCAAGCGAAATATCTCCAGTGTGACTGCTCCCAGGAGCGGCTGAACGCCTTCTTCGCCGAATATGACGGGAGCCGTATAATTTTCGCCGTTAAGCCGGACCCGAGTCTCCCCCATGTTACGCTCTATCCGCCTGCCGTCCGCGAGCTTAAAAGTGCCGCTACCCAGAACTTCGATACCCAAACGGCGAAGCATAGACGCAGGCAGTATGTTGTAAGTGGAGCCGGAATCGACAAGCGCGTTGACATATTCGTAGCGCAGTCCTTGTGGGTCTCCGACTCCTATCTCAACTTGAAATGTCCCCATGACATATTCTCTTTTCTTACCGATCCGATTCCATTTGAAGCACCCGAGCGCTCCACTCGCGCCATTCCATTGTATCGACTTCGATGAAGCGGAAGCCGGACTGAATTGCGAAGTATTCGTCCACTTCGGTGTCGCCGATGTGGATGTAGGCGGCGGCGGCGAAGCGCGACTTTACTTCGTCGAGATTCTGCTTCAGCGCGGTGAAATCGACGGCGATGTCGTGTTGACTCCACAGCCGCTTTTGGAAGCTTATCGGACGATCGGAACAGCTGCCGACGATGCAGCCCCTGTGACTGACGGCGCGCACGAAGTCCATGGTGATGCTGCCCTGCGGCTCGCCCACTTCGAGCGTGCCGTCGATGTCGAAGCTAATCAGTATCGGCAATGTAGTCAAAGTCGGCACGCGCCCTAGTTGTTGCGCTCGGCATAGACTTGCTTGGCGCGGTCGATGGCGCGGACTCTGCCGCTCACCAGCGCGTCTTGGTGTTCTATCGCCCAGTCCTGCGATGCCTTCGTCGCCAGCGCGCTGCCCTGGAAGTGCGGCATCACATAGCGTGCGAGCAGTTCGTAGCTATGCAGCATGCGGTCGCGCGGCGCCCAGTCCACCGTCTGCACCATAAAGCCGCCGAATCCGCCGCTGAGGTCGTCCAGCCTGTGAAGCGCCTCGATGCAGTCGTCCGGCGTGCCGATAATCCACGCGCCCGAATCCGCCATGTGGTCCACGACCTTTTCGATGGGCCCGTCGAAATCTGACTTGCGCCCGTTCGTGCCTTCGGTGTACTCGCGGAGGAAGTAGCCCGCGCCCATCCGCGCTTCATCGCGCGCCTGCTGCCGCGTCTCTGCCAGATGCACCGGCACGACCAGCCGCCAGTCGTTGCGGTCAACCGTCTTGCCGTGTTCTGCGGCGGACTCTTCCGCGATAGTCCACAGGTCGCTTAGGTTGCCGCGGTCGCCGGCGGTCGGGTCGCGCGGCACAGTGATGGTCAACACCGCAGCGCCATACTTGCCGGCGAGCGCCACACCGGACGGCGACTGTATGGACGCCACCGCGATTGGCATATGCGGCCGCTGGAACGGGCGGATTTGCAGCATCGCCTCGTTAAGCTCGAACCAGTCCGACTTATAAGTGATGGGCTCGGTCTCGGTGAACAGACGCAGCACGATGCCGAACGCCTCGTCCATCTTCTCACGCTGCGTGGTCGGTTCGATGCCCATCATATAGGCATCGCCCGGCAGCGCGCCCGGGCCCACGCCGAACATCACGCGCCCGTGGCTCATGTGGTCTATCTGCACCATGCGGTTCGCCACATTGAACGGGTGATGATACGGCAGGCTGACGACGCCCGTGCCGAGTTTGATATGCTTGGTGCGGTCGGCGGCGACCGCCATGAAAATCTCGGGCGAGGAGATAATCTCCCAGCCGGAGCTGTGGTGCTCGCCAATCCACGCCTCGTCGTAGCCCAGGTAGTCGAGCCACTGAATCAGTTCGAGGTCGCGGTCGATGGCGAGCGTCGGGTTCTCGCCAACGCGGTGGAACGGTCCAAGAAATATGCCGAACTTCATTCGGTCGGGCAGAGCCATGGCGGTGTCCTTTCGTGTTGGTCTTGTTGATGAATCTGGTTTGGGGCGAATTATAGTCGCAGAGTAGGGGAGTGGCAACACGGATGCTAATTGAACTCCCCCATCACCTCGTCCGCGAACAGCCGCATCGCCGCATGCACCTTGTCGCGGGGCATGCCGCCGAAGGCGAAGTTGCAGCCAAAGTATTCGACGCCGCGCGCCTGCAGTGCTTTTATCTTGGCGATGCACTGCTCCGGCGTGCCGATGATGGATCGATGCTCCGCCACATGGTCGAAGGTGAGCGACGGCGCGCCGCGTGTTCTGCGCCATTCTTCGATGCTGCCACTCGCCTCGCTTGCGCCGTTGAGCGTTCCGCGCCATTGCAGCAGGTCGATGACCCAATTGAGCGACTTGTACGCATCCTCGCGCGCCCGCTCTTCGCTCTCCGCAAGATAGCAGTATCGAAAGAACGGGATGTCCGCCGTCGTGATGTTGTGCCCCGCCTCAGCGGACATCGCCTCGTAGCGGTGGCAAAGTTCCAGCGCGGATTCGTTGTCCACAGTCAAGCCTATCATCGTGGGGAAGCCGTTCTTCACCGCGAACTCCAGCGTGGCGGGCGTGCGCGTGGCGGCGATGTAGATTGGCGGATGCGGCTGCTGTACCACCGGCGGCACGAGGTTCGCCGAATGTACATCATAGAACTGCCCTTCGTGAGTATATTCCGGCGTAGTCCACATGCCGCGAATCATGTTGACGGATTCTTGGAAGCTCGCCTGCGTGTCGCTGTGATCGACGCCGTATGGAGTGAACTCGCTGGGAGACGCGCCGCGCCCGAAGCCGACATCAAGCCGCCCGTTGCTGATGAGGTCGAGTGTCGCTGTGTCTTCGGCGAGACGAATCGGATTGTGCAGCGGTGGCACGAGCACGGCGGTACCAAGCCGTATCTTGCTGGTGCGAGCGGCAATCGCAGCTGCAAACACCAGCGCGGACGACCCAATGCCATAGCGCGTAAAGTGATGCTCAGCAAGCCAAGCGCTATGAAGCCCAAGCTCCTCGCCAAGCGCAATGTCCTCGCAAGTCTGCTCCACAATGCTGCGCGCATCCGTGTCCTCAGGCCAAGGCAAGTGTGTAATAAGAGCGAACTTCATGAAGGCTGCCCCTTTCCTTGGAAATAAGTATGTCAGTCCGGCACCCTCATTATACGCTTGCACCGCGCTGATTACGAAACTGACTCCTTTGATTGATGCTACCTGAATAGTCCCGCTTGAATATGCAGCGCGATGGGGACAAAGCTACAGATTTACATGACACCGTAATTATTATAACCTTCTCCCCGTGTCGGCTGGCTATGCGAATGTATTCTAGGAGCCGTAGCGGCGGGAAGGCGATTAAGATGAACTTGGGACAGGTGTATAGAGCCATCGCGGCTATTGTGGCGTATGCGGTCATCGACTTGGTGTGGCATTTGCTGCCGTTCGTTACCACGATGTACGAGAGTCTGCGCGATGCAAGCGGGCTGGGCAACGACTGGAGCTTCGGCAAGCCAATGGAGACTTGGGGCGGCATCGAATTCGTGGCGCTCCTGCTGTTCTTCATACTGATAGGCATAGCGAACTGGCGACTCGCTATCGAACCTGCAATGAAAGCGAGTAGCCTGAACAAGGCGATGGTCAACAGCTTCATTCTGGGCTTGGGCGCGTATGCCACTTACAGCGTGCCGTCGTTCGTCGCGATAGCTATGTGGCCCGTGCCGCTGGTCTTCATCGACATCATCATCGGTGGCTTCCTGAGCCTCGCCACATCCACGATTGTTACGGCTATTGCGCTCAAATTACGCGATCGTTGATAGTTCGATTTTATCCAGTGTTGAAAAGCCCCTGCCCTGCCCATTGGGGAAAGGTCGTATGGGGTCGATGCCGCCTTTCTTCCCACAGATTTTGACGCCATTAAGCCAAGCCTCTTATAATTGGCGCTAACAATCAATAGCCCACATATTAGGATAAACGACACTCTTGAAACTGCGAGAAAGGCAGAGCTAATATGCCTGACGCGCCCACACAGTACGCGGCGAATGCAGGAACGCCTGACGACGCCACTTTGCTGGAAATGTACGGCAAGATGGTGCTGTCGCGCACGCTTGACGAGCGCATTTGGATGCTCAACCGACAAGGCAAGGCGGCAATCGTGGCGTCGTCGCAGGGACACGAAGCGGCGCAAATCGGCAGTGTGTACGCTCTGCGGCGCGGCGTGGACCAATTCTACATATACTACCGCGACCTCGCCGTGATGCTGTCGCTCGGCATGACTCCGCGCGAGATTATGCTCGGCTTCACGGCGAAGACAGGCGAGCCGTTGAGCGGCGCGCGGCAGTTCCCCACGCACGGCGCGTATCCGGAAATCGGGCTAATCAATCTGTCGAATGTCATCGCCACGCAGCTACCGCAGGCGGTCGGCGCCGCGCTCGCCAGTCGCATGAAAGGCTCGGACGCGATTGTCATCGCATACTTCGGCGACGGCGCGTCCAGCTTCGGCGACACGCATGAGGCGATGAACTTCGCGGCGGTGCACCGCCTGCCGGTCGTGTTCATGTGCGAGAACAACAAGTACGCGACATCCGTTCCACAGCGCTGGCAGATGGCAGTGGACAGCGTGGCGAGCCGCGCGGAAGGCTACGGCATGCCGGGCATCACGATAGACGGCTGCGATGTTGTCGCGGTGCACGAAGCGGTGTCCGAGGCGGCGGCGCGCGCGCGAATTGGCGACGGCCCCACGCTCATCGAGGCGCAGGTCGAACGCTACTTGCCACACACCAGCGACGACGATGACACGCGCTATCGTCCCCGCGCCGAGATTGAAGAGGCAAGGCTGCGCGACCCGCTCAAGCTATTCTCCGACCGCCTGATATCGCTGGGCATCTTGGACAACGCGACCGACGAGCGCCTGCAAGCCGAAGCGCGCGCCCAAATCAATACCGTCACCGACGAAGTAGAGGCCGCCGATTATCCTGTTACGGACGACTTCTTTGAGCATGTGTATGCGGCAGGAAACTAACATTGATGTACAGGATGGATAGGATAAGCAAGGCAGTTACATGGCAGAGATGAATGTGCTGGAAGCGGTGCGGGAGGCGATGCGCGAGGAGATGCTGCGCGATGAGCGCGTCTTCGTACTTGGCGAAGATGTCGGCGTGAGAGGCGGCGTGTTCCTTGCGACAGACGGCTTCGTTGACCAGTTCGGCGCGGAGCGCGTGATAGACACGCCCATCGCCGAATCCTCCATCGCGGGCATGGCGCTTGGCGCGGCGATGCACGGCATGCGCCCCATCGCCGAGATACAGTTCGCGGACTTCATCTGGCCCGTGTTCAACCAGATTGTCGGCGAGGCGGCGCGCGCGCGATACGGCAGCAGCGGCAAGCTGAGCGTGCCGCTGGTACTGCGCGCTCCGGAAGGCGGCGGCGTTCGCGGCGCGCTGTATCATTCACAGTCCGCGGAGGCGTATTTCTGCCACGCGCCGGGCTTGAAAGTGATAACACCCGCCACGCCATACGACGCCAAAGGGCTGCTAAAGAGCGCCATCCGAGACGACGACCCGGTGATTTTCCTCGAGCACAAGCGTACTTACCGGCTGGTGCGCGGCGAAGTGCCGGACGGCGAGTACACGCTGCCGATTGGCAAGGCGGATGTGAAACGCGCAGGCGACGATGTGTCGGTCTTCACATACGGCTTGATGGTGCATCACTGCATCGAGGCGGCGCAGACGCTCGAAGGCGAGGGCATCGATGCCGAGGTCGTTGACCTGCGCACGCTGCGTCCGCTCGACACGGACGCGGTGCTCGAATCCGCGATGAAGACGGGCAAGGCGCTGGTCGTGCACGAGGACAACAAGGTCGGCGGAATCGGCGGCGAAGTCGCAGCCACAATAGCGGAGGACGCCTTCGAGTATCTCGACGCGCCGGTGCGACGGCTTGCGGGTCCCGAAGTACCGGCGATGCCGTTCAGCCCGCCACTCGAAGCGTTGTACATGCTGGACTCCGCCAAAATCGCGGACGCGATACGCAGTCTGGCGGCGTATTAGTTCATCAGTAAGTCAGTCTATCCGTCCGTCGGTCAATCGGTTTCTTTCGAGCCATCCCCAGTCAGGTAACCGACTGACAAACTGAAATACTGACTAACCGACCAATCCCCACAGGTGCAATGAATGATAATCGAACTGCCGCAGGTCGGCGAATCCGTAACCGAGGGCACCATCGTCCAGTGGCTGAAGCAGGTCGGCGACAGCGTGGATAGATACGACCCGCTCGTCGAAGTGCTCACGGACAAGGTCAGCATGGAAGTGCCATCGCCGGTCGCAGGCGTCATCACGGAAATCCTCGCTATGGAAGGTGAGACACTGCCCATGGGCGCGCCCATCGCGTCCATACAGACCGCAGACGCGGCGAATACTGATTCTGATTCCGTGTTAACCGCTGACACCACACCCGCCGCCGAAGACGCCGCGCAGTCCGAAACTACGACCGTCGTATCCGATGAACAACACTCAGCAAGCCGCATCGGTGTACTGCTAAAGGATGTCGCGCCCGTAGGTCCCACCGGGTCCGGCAATGTCGTCGCCCCCGCGCCCGACGATGGGCCTGCGCCGCAATTTAGGAGCGCAGGCAGTCGCCGTCGCAGATACTCGCCTGCGGTGCAGCGGCTCGCTGACGAGCACGGCATTGACTTGCAACAAGTCGAAGGCACGGGCATAAACGGTCGTGTAACCCGCAAGGATGTACTGGCGTACATCGAATCGCAGGCTGATGCCGCAGTTCAAGCACCAGCCACGCCTGCGGCGCCCGTTCCCGCAACATCGCCGCAGGAAAGTGCGGACGAAGAGCGCCTGCCGCTGTCGCCCGTGCGCCGCGTGATTGCCGCAAACATGAAGCGCAGCGTGTCCGAAATCCCGTCTGCGTGGTCTATCACGGAAGTCGATGTGAGCGGATTGGTGCGCCGCCGACATGCCCTGAAGGACGAATTCATGCAGCGCGAAGGCGTCAACCTGACTTACTTGCACTTTGTTATCAAGGCGGTCGCGGAATCCCTGCGCGAAAACCCGCTGCTAAACTCGTCGTGGGGCGATGACGCGATAATCCTGAAGCGGCGCATTAACATCGGCATAGCAGCCGCCACGCCGGACGGGCTGGTTGTTCCAGTGCTGCGAGACGCAGATACGCTCAGCGTCGCGGGCATCGCTGCGCGCGTATCCGAATTAACGACGCGCGCTCGGCAGGGCAAGCTGACCATCGAAGATATGCAGTCCGGCACATTCACGCTGAACAACACCGGCGCGCTCGGTTCAGTCGCATCGCAGCCGATAATCAACCACCCGCAGGCGGCGATTCTCACCACCGAAGCGGTCGTCAAGCGACCGGTCGTTATTGGCGACGCCATAGCCATTCGCTCGATGATGAACATCTGCCTGACATTCGACCACCGCATAATGGACGGCGCGGAGGCGTCCACGTTCACCAACGCCGTCAAGCGCCGACTCGAAGCCATCACCGATGACACGGGCATCTACTAGGCGCTGCCACCGATGAGCGTCACGAACACCTGCCTAGTCGTCTCGCTTGGCGTGATGGACTACCTCGCCGCTTACGATTTACAGCGGCGCACGCACGCACTAGTAGCCGCTCGCAAGATGCCCGATGTTCTGCTGCTGCTGGAGCATCCACACGTCTATACGCTCGGACGCAGAGGAAAGCAATCCGACATCCTCGCCTCTTCTGACACTCTCAGGCGGCTCAATGCCGAGACCCACTTCACCGACAGAGGCGGCGAAGCGACTTACCACGGTCCCGGCCAGCTCGTCGGCTATCCCATCATCAACCTGCGCCGCTGGGGCGGCGGCGTGCGCGACTATGTAGAGACGCTTGAGCGAACTCTGATAAGTTCTCTGAATGAGTATGGCATTGTGGCGCACAGCGAAGGCAAGCCCACCGGCGTCTGGGTCGAGGACGCCAAGATAGCCGCCATCGGCGTGCATGTGAGCCGCTCCGTCACGACGCACGGCTTCGCGCTCAATGTATGCCCCGACCTGTCATACTTCGACCACATCGTCCCCTGCGGCATGCCCGGCGCACAGGTCACATCTGTGGCGCAAGAATTGGGGCGCGGTCTCACGGTCTCCGACATGCTGCCGGTGTTGACGCGAGTCTTCGGCAGGAAGTTTGGGCTTGCCATCGAGTGGAGTAGCCTAGACGCCATCCAGAGCGCTGCCGCGCCTACTCCGACAAGAATTGACCCTTGAGGCGCGGGTCTAGGTAGTCGCGGAGGGCATCGCCAATTAGGACTACGGCTAGCACGGTGGCGGTTAGGAATACGCCAGGGAAGAACGAAATCCAGAATGCGACTTGTACATAGCCCTTGCCCGTTGCCACTATGTTGCCCCAAGTTGGGATGAATTCCGGCACGCCTGCGCCTAGGAAACTCAGGCTCGCCTCGGCTAGTATCGCGGTTGCTAGGGTAAATGTCGCCTGCACCATCACGATACCGAATGTATTCGGCGCGATGTGTAGGAACAAGATGCGCCACACCGGCGCGCCAATCGCACGCGCCGCCTCCACGAACTGCTCTTCGCGTAGGCTCAAAACCTGCCCGCGCACCAGGCGTACCTTACTCGCCGTGCCGGTTACTGACAGCGCGATGATGACATTGTTCACGCTGCCGCCCAGCAGCGCGATGAGCGCGAGCGCCAGCAATATCGTGGGGAATGCCAGCAAGCCGTCCACGATGCGCATCAGGATGTGGTCGAGGAAGCGGAAATATCCGGCGAACAGCGCGATGACCAGTCCGAGAACGACCGATACGACCGTTACCGCAAAGCCGACATACAGCGACACTCGACTGCCGGCAATCACGCGATCGAACACATCGCGTCCGAATGCGTCTGTGCCAAACCAATGCTCCGATGACGGAGGCAGTCGCAGGTCGGTAGTTGTCTGCGTGTAGTCGGAGCGCACAATGATGGGCGAGAACGCCGTCATCAGCAAGATAGTGGCGAGTATCACCACGCCGATAATCACATTCGGATTGCCGCGCATTATGAGCACACTGGCGGCAAGCGCACGACGCACGCGCGCGCCTGGGCTTGGCGCAAGCCTGATTGCCAATTGCTCTGCCTGTTCCGGCTGATTCCGCATGCCCATTAGTACCGTATCCTAGGGTCTAGGTAGGCGTAGATGATGTCGATGAACAGGTTGACCAGCACATATCCGGTTGCCACAACCATCATCATCGCCTGAATGATTGGGAAGTCCCGCCTTATTATCGCCTCAATCAGCATCCTGCCCAGACCGGGTATCGCGAATATGGACTCGGTTACCACAAAGCCGGTGGCGAGGCTCGCCAGCGATGCGCCGATTACCGTAACGACGGGAATAGACGCCGGCCGGAACGCGTGCCGCATGTACACCACGAGTTCGCGCAGTCCTTTGGCTCGCGCGGTTCGCACATAGTCCTCGCGCAACACGTCCAGCATTGCCGAGCGCGTGATGCGCGATATGAACGCGGACGACAGGATGCTGTTCACCGCGACGGGCAGGAACATGCTGTGCAAGTGCGGCAATATGCCGTCGCCGATGGGTCTATACCCCAGCGCGGGGAACCAGCCGAAATTGACCGCAAACACCCATATCAGGATGAAAGCGAGCCAGAAGCCGGGCGCGGAGAAGCCTAGCACCGCGAAGAACATGAACGCCCTGTCGATAGGCGCACCCGCTTTCCACGCCGATATGACGCCGATTGATATGCCGAGCAGCGTTGACAACACGATGACTTGCACACCTAGCGAAAGCGTAGGTTGCAAGCGCGGCGCCATCAGGGTGGTTATCGACTGCCTGGAGAATATGGAAGTGCCCAAATCGCCGCGCGCCAAACGCCCGACCCAGCGAATGAATTGGATGTGAATCGGCTGGTCGGTGCCAAGCTCTTGGCGAATGCGCTCCAGGTCTTCGACGGTGGCTTCGTCGCCGCCTATAATCGCCGCAGGGTCGCCCGGCGCGATGTGAATGATGGAAAAGGTAATTACGCCGACAACCAGAATGACGGGAATAGACGAGGCGATGCGAATAAGTGTGTAACGCCACATCCGCTTACTCACGCTCCTTCATTGTCGTATCCCTAAGAAACTGTCCCTTCCCCATGAGTCCCGTGAGGGGGAAGACTAAGATGGGGCATGCCGCCAAGCGAATGCCAAGAATCAAAACTGTACCCAGACATTGCCAGCCCTTGCAATGCTCAATGCTAGTATAAAGCAAAGCGAGGGCAGATTTGCACCTGCCCCCGCCGAGATTATTCTCGATTATCGTGCTATTCGGTCAACCACTTGTCGAACGGCTTCTGCTGCGCGGAGCCGCCGTTGACAATGCCATGAACCTTCGTGCTCGCCGCCCAGCGGCTGAAGAACTCACCGACTTGCAGGAAGATGGCGTCTTCGTAGAAGTGCATGTGGAACTCGTCGTTCAGCGCAATCTGCTCTTCTTCACTCGTCGCGCGCGCCAGCCGCGAGTATATCTCGCGCTGCTTGCCGGTCGTGTCCTGGTAGTTATTGAACCACGCGTCATACTGCAGCTCGGAGAATAGCAGGTGTCCGACGGGGCCAGACCTGACCGTTACTCCGCTCCAGGTGTGGAAGAACTCCCAGTCGTCCGGGCGTGCGCGCTGCGCGACCATCGTCGCCCAGTCCATCACTTGGAAGTCCACATCGAAACCGAGCGCGGTAAGCACTTCGCGACTGACCTGCGCGGCTGCGTGCGCGGGCTGCCTGTCCGCCGGGTCCATCAGACGCACATGCGCGCCTGTAACGCCGGCCTCTTCGAGCAGAGCCTTCGCCTCGTCGAGGTTCATCGCATTGTAGAAGCCGTCAGAACCGGAGGTAGTCTCCCACTTCGTGCCGCACTGCAGCAGCGACGGGCAGAGCCGCGTAAACGCCGGATCGCCGGTTGCGAGTGTCAGAGCCTTCTGATTGTCGTAAGCCTTGACCATCGCCTGCCGCGCGAGCTTGTTGTCGAACGGACCACGCACGTGGTTGAAGTGTCCCAGCAGCCTGAACGGCGGGTTGTCGTAAAGCGCCACTCCGGGGTCTGCTTCCAGCCGCGATAGCAGCTCAGCCGGGAATTCCTGCACTATATGCACTTCGCGCGTTTGCAGCGCGGCGACGCGGGTTGTCTGGTCCGGCACTTCGATGTACATCATGCGATCGACATAGGCGGTATGTCCTCCGGATGTGCCGTTCGCCGGACCGGGGTGCGGGCTGTAGTCTTCGTATCTGACCGCGCTCCAGCGGTCGCCGGGCAGCCATTCTTCAAACTTGAACGGGCCGGTGCCGTTGGGCGGGCCCTCGGCAGATTCGTTGGCAGTGTAGTTGTCATACCAGTCGGCGGTTACGAGGCGCGGACCGAAGCCCTGCGGACCAATGGCGTCAATCGCCAGACCGGTCGCCTCGCGCATGTTCAGGCTAAAGTGCAGGTCGTCCTCGACGGTGAAGAAATCCTCGAAGTCGCCGTCGCCCGCGCCGAACTCGTTGCGAACCAGCCGCAGAATAGGCGCTCTGTCCTTCTGCCTGTTAAGTGTGCCTCGAACCTGCTCGGTCGTGAGCGGCGTGCCGTCGTGGAACTTCACTCCCTCGCGAATCTTAAACGTCCAGGACAGGTTGTCATCGCTGCTCTCCCAGCTCTCGACAATCAGCGGACCGATGCCATAGTCGCTGGTGTACTCGAAAAGCCCTTCGAGAATGGTGTTGGACACGTTGCCCGTGCCCGATGCCGTCGTCCAAAGTGGGTCGAACGACTGTATGCTGCCTGCCGCGACGATGCGCAGTGTGCCGCCGTATTGTGCTTCGTCAGACGACATTGCCATTGCTGGCTGACGAATCTGCGACTGCGGCACAGGCGCGAGCTGCGGCGCTTGTGGGGTGGGCAAAACCTGCACCATCGCAGGTGCCGCGGGTGCCGCCGGCGCTGGCATAGCCGGCGCTGCCGGCTGCTGCACTTCTTGCGGCACTGGTGCCGGTACCTGTGCCGGCGCGGCTGCTGCAGGCGCCGGAGCTGCCGGCGCGGTAGTCTGCACCGGCGCCGGGCTGGAGCACGCCAGCGCTCCAACTGCCAAGACGGACGCTAACGGCAATAGCCACGCAAACGCCTTCTTCTTGCTGATATTCCTCACATCAATACTCCTTAGTATCAGTAAAGATCCAGAGCAGGAACGAAACATCGTTCCACACTTCATTGTGCCAATTATGCGCCTTGCACAGCGAGTTAGTCAATGAAAAAGACTTCGGTAGTCCGTTCTCGCCTGATGGGCATGATGGGAAGGGACTATTCGAACTGCAAGTACGAACTATGCCCATCAATCGCGCTTATATACCAAAGAACCCACCAGACGAAATCCGCTAAGCATCCCTGCGCATCAGGCTGAAACTCTGCGATGTTGGTCCCTTGTCGGGCTGCGTTGCTAGGAACATGGCGAGAGGCAGCACGTCTTCGGCTTCCTTAACCCACTCGCTGGTGATTGTGTTCACGCCTTGTCCCTCGCGCTCCCATGAGGCGATTGCCCCCGGCGTCAGCACAGGCCCCGGAACCAGTTCGTTCACGCTAATGCCATACTCCCAAAGCTCCTGGGCGAGAACGCGCGTTAGCATCCATGAGCCTGCCTTTGCGCACGCATAAGCCGAGGTGTTCGGCCTGCCGTTGTGTCCTATGCCCGACCCAATTGTGATTATCTTTCCGCCGCCGCGCTCCTTGAGGTAAGGAATCGCGGTCTTGGCTGTGTAGTACGCGCCCTTTAGGTTCAAGTCTATCGTTGACGTCCATTCTTCGGGTTCGCTGTCCTCGATTGAGCCTGCTCCGATATTGCCGCCTGCGTTCACCACAACGATGTCCACGCCGCCGAACGCGTCCGCCGCCGCCTTGTGCATCCGCTCCATATCGTCGAGACTCGTCACATCGGATTGTATCGCGATTGCGCTGCCGCCGCTGTCCGTAATCTCGCCCACGACCGCCTCGATGTCCGATGCCGTCCGCGCGGCACAGCACACCGATGCGCCCTCCGCCGCGAACCCGACTGCCAGCGCGCGTCCGATACCCTTGCTCGCGCCGGTTATCGCCGCGACCTTGCCCGCCAAGCGCCCGTCTGAATTAGCCATATCCCTTTCCTCTGTATTTTGTAATACTTGCCCTTGCCGTTTGCGTTGTTTGCTATTGATATTGTAGTGCTGACTCTAATTGTTGTGACTGTCTTTCTGGATTATATGACCCTTTGGGGCGAAATACACGAAGGACTGCTCATCCTATAATGGGGCTGATAGAAGTATGTAAATGGTGATTTTAGTAGGATATGGGCTGAATGCCGCGTTTCCCATTCCGTGTCATTTTGATCGAAGCGCGCATTGAATAAAGCGCGAGCGCAAACACTGCGCCACGACCGCCGTTACGCAAGCGGGCATGGTTTGACACATTGTGCCGCGCTTCATATACTGACACTGACGCAATAGACTGGCAAGTATTGCGTGTAACGCCGTTTGGGGGAGTGTCTTACACGGGCAGTATTATCGACTATTCGTGGGCGGCAACGCGACAAAATTATTGCCGGCCTGCTGCTCGGATTTGCGCCAAAACATCCTATAATTTCATTCGCAACCATTACAGGTACAGGCAGGAGGAATGACGATGGCAAACAGAGACGATATTGCGCTGATGGCGCACCTGATGCGGCGCGCGGGTTTCGGGGCGACGCGAGACGAATTGGAGCGATTTGTCGCGCAGGGTTATGAAGCGACTGTCGAAGAGTTGCTGCATCCCGAAGCGCAGGAGCCTGTCGATAGGTACGAACTGCTGCGCTATCACCCGTGGTCGTGGAAGCCGGGCACAATTCAGGGCACCGGACATGCCACTTGGCTCTACCATATGGTCAATACGAAGGCACCGTTGCAAGAAAAAATGTCCGTCTTCTGGCACGGTATTTTCGCCACCGGCGTGTCAAAAGTTGACCACTGGGACGAAATCCTGGACATGGTTGACATGCTGCGCGATAAAGGCTTGGGCAGCTTCAAGCAAATCCTCATGGAAGTCGCGCAGAATCCTGCGATGATTTATTGGTTGGACAACAACGAGAACCACGCGGACGCCCCCAACGAGAATTGGGGACGCGAACTGTTAGAGCTGTTCAGCATGGGGCAGGGCAACTACACCGAACAGGATGTGTTTGAGTGCTCGCGCGCGTTCACCGGCTGGACGATTACGCCCAAGCTGCCGCGCTTCCCAATGGGTCGCTTCGATTGGGACTTCGAGTATCGCGAAGACGACCACGACGAGGGTGAGAAGACCTTCCTCGGCTACACAGGCAACTTCAACGGCGAAGACATCATCGACATCATAATGGCGCAGCCCGCCACATCGCGCTTCATCGCCCGCCACCTGTACAACTTCTTCGTGGCGGACGAGGCACAAGTTCCTGCGTGGCAGAATGTCGCGCCCGGCGATCCTGATGCCATTCACCTGCTTGCGGACACATTCGTCGAATCCAACGGCGACATCACATCCGTGCTTCGCGTGCTGTTCAACTCCGATTTCTTCAAGGAAGCGCGCTTCACCCGCATCAAGAGCCCTGTCGAAGTCGTGGTCAACACGCTGCGCTTCGTAGGCGGCCACGAATTTCCCGCGCCCGGCATCGGCAATCTCGGCAGGCAGATGGGCTACATGGGGCAGGAAGTGCTGAATCCACCGAGCGTTGAGGGCTGGCACACGGGCAGAGAGTGGATTAACAGCGGCTCGCTAATGCGCCGCATCAACTTCGTCGCTGACCTTGTAGGGGACACATCGCTGCCCGGCGTGCAAGCAATCGTAGGCAGACTGCAAGACGCAGGCGACATGGGTTCCACCGACTTCGTGGACACCTGTGTTGATCTGATGGGCCCCTTGGACCTCGCACCTGCGACACGACAAGAACTTATCGACCACGCAAACATCGACGGCGACCTGAAGTGGTCATCTCAAGCGGATGTCGATTTCTCCACTATGCGCGTCAGCGAAATGCTGCAGCTAATCGTCTCCCTCCGAGACTACCAATACGCGTAGGCGTCAGAGCGCAACATCTCGCGCGCAGAAGAACCTGAAACACACTGCATAAATTATAGGAGCAACAGAAATGACCACAGCGCAGAAAGACCCGGTCGTGGTTGTCGTGCAGCTTTCGGGCGGGAACGACTACTTGAACACGGTGATTCCGTATAACAACGAGACTTACTATGACAATCGCCCCACTGTCGGCATCCCGCAGGAACAGGTGCTGCATCTCGACGACGAAGTTGGGCTGCACCCGCAGATGGGCGCGATCCGCGACCTCTACAATCAGGGCAATGTCGCCATCGTGCACGGCGTCGGCTACGAAAACTCGCCGCGCTCTCACTTCCGCTCGATGGACATCTGGCACACCTGCGAGCCGGACGATGTGGGCACAGAGGGCTGGCTCGGGAAGGTAATCCGCAACATAGACCCGAACAAAGAGAATGTTGTAACCGGCGTCAGCTTTGGGCCGAGCATGTTCCGCGCCATGGCGGTGCCCGGCGTGCCTGTCGCCTGCGTCGAAGACCTGAACAACTACGGCTTGATGCCCGGCATCAGCGCCGAAGAGCAGCGGCAGAAGATTCTCAACAGGTTCTCGCGCCTCTACGGGCAGGCAGTCGGCAGAGGTCCCGTGATGGAGTTCCTCGGACAGACCGGGCTTGACGCGCTGCAGGGCGCGGACATACTAAAGATCGCGCCGGAACGCTACTCGTCCGACATCGAGTACGCGGACACCACGCTCGCCAAGAAACTCAAGGGCATCGCACAGGTGCACATGGCAGGACTAGGCTCGCGCGTGTTCTACTGCGACCATGGCAGCTTCGACTCGCACGCCGGTCAGCCCAATATGCTCGCCGGTCTGTGGGACGACCTGTCCACCGCCATCAACGACTTCTTCGACGACTTGCGCGCGCACGGCGCATCCGACAATGTGGTAATGATGCTGTTCTCCGAGTTTGGACGGCGCACGCACGACAACGGCTCCGGCACCGACCACGGCGCGGCAGGCGCGGTCATGGTCATCGGTGACAATGTGAAAGGCGGACAGTACGGCGAGTATCCTTCGCTCCGCGCCGAAGACCTCGAACAGGGCGATGTAGTGCCCAATGTCGATTTCCGCAGCGTCTATTCCACTCTCGTCGAAGACTGGATGAAGATGGACTCCACCGAAATCGTAGGCGGCAGCTTCGAGAAGCTCGACTTCATCGCCAATTAGTTTGTCAGTTGTTCAGTAGGTCAGTGTGTCAGTCCGTGGTTGGCAGTGTTTCGCTAGATGCCGGTTCGACTCGCTCACCGCGGATGATCTTGTATGCAAAACGCATTCGTTCGACCTGCCGACCCACTGAATAATTGAAAGACTGATACGCTGACAGACTAGGAGTTAGAAATATGCTAACAACAGTAGCGAAAGGGCGCACATACGACTTCAGCCACGCAGTCGGCGGGCTGTATATGCCGCAGCCAATCGGCGTCGTCGCCGGAGAGGGTGATACGGTCTATGTGCTGAGCCGCCAGTATGAACAAATCCTGGATGTGCCGTGGAATCAGGCAGCTACCGCCGCGCAGGTGAACCGCTTCACCGTGCCGGAGACAGCGGGCGACGAAGAGTTTCTCGGTCGTTTCAGCAAGTACGGCGATGGCGATGGCGAGCTAATCTGGCCGAGCGGAATTGCCAAGGACTCCGGGGAAAACCTGTACATCACCGACGAGTGGATGAACCGCGTATCCGTCTTCAACAAGGACGGCGAACTGCTGCGGGTCTGGAGCTCGGAGGGCAGCGGCGACGGTGAGCTGAACAAGCCGTCCGGCATCGCGCTTGACTCCAGCGAAGATGCCTATGTCGTGGACAGCTTGAATCACCGCGTGCAGAAGTTCACGAAGGATGGCGAGTATATCTCGCAGTTCGGCAGCTTCGGCGACGGCGATGGCGAATTGAACTCGCCGTGGGGCATCACCTGCGACGCCGACGACAACGTGTATGTCGCTGACCACAAGAACCATCGCGTGCAGAAGTTCGACTCCGACGGCGGTTACATCTCCTCCTTCGGCAGCTACGGCAAGGGTAGAGGACAGCTCAACCGCCCGAGCGATGTCGCCGTCGATCCGGACGGCGATGTGTATGTGTGCGACTGGGGCAACGACCGTGTGCAGGTTTACGCCGCGGACGGCAGCTTCGTCGCGAGCCTGCTCGGAGACGCGCAGCAACTCGCCAAGTGGCATCAGGAGCAGGTGGACGCCAACATCGACGTGATAAAGGCGCGCCGCCGCGTCTATACGCTCGAGCCGGAGTGGCGCTTCGCAATGCCCACCGGCATCGCCTTTGACGAAGCGAAGTCGCGCCTGATGGTAACCGACACACAGCGTGGGCGCATCCAAATATACAGTAAGCTCAGCGGCTACATGGAAGCGCAGTTCAACCTGTAGCCGCCCAAGCCGCAGCGCCAATTGCACCGCAAACATAGCGCAGTAAGTGCAAATATTGAGACGGGCATAATTCCCTGATTGCCCGAAACAGGACGACACTTACTGCGCTCTGCTTTTCTAGGACTACCCGTGATTACAGCTTAAGGATTGCCGTTATGAAATCCACCGTCATCCCCGGCATGCGCTATCGAGATACCTTCGCAGCCATCAACTGGCTCTGCGACGTGCTCGGCTTCGAGCGCAAACTCGTCGTGCCTGATGGCAAAGGCGGCGTGGCGCATGCGGAACTTACGCTTGGCGGCGGTATGATAATGCTCGGCTCGCACCGTGAAAGCGCGAATGACGCACTCTCAGCACCCACCACAACCGGCACACTGACGCAGAACGCATATATCGTAGTAAGCGACATCGATAGCGCATACGATCGCGCGCAATCCGCCGGCGCAAACATTATCTACGAGCTGCAAGAGCAATCATACGGCGGCAGCCTATTCTCCGTTCGCGACCCGGAAGGGCAACTCTGGCATGTAGGATCGTACAATCCATGGGCAGAGCAAGAAGGC
Source organism: Chloroflexota bacterium (assembly GCA_009840355.1). Taxonomy (NCBI): domain Bacteria; kingdom Bacillati; phylum Chloroflexota; species Chloroflexota bacterium. Next base: position 76,720 of record VXNZ01000026.1, on the reverse strand, counting down.
AACCCTTGACTGATTGCGGGCGATAATCGCCGGTCAGCCGCCGGTTAACCGCCAAACTCAACAAAATATCGGAAGTCTCGTTCGTCCGCCTGTCGTGCCGTACGTAGGACTATCGCGTAGTCGTCTATGGTATCCTCTATCTTCCAGTCAAGGTTGCTCACGAAGAAAGACACGGCCCGTCTGACACCCGGCAAATTGTAGTCGTCTAAGATCAAAATGCCACCCTTGCGAACAAGTCGTCCAAGATAGAACAGATCAAGGAAGACTCCGTCAAAACGGTGGTTGCCATCAACAAATCCCAGATCGAAACTCCGCCCTTCCTTGAGAAACTGGGGTAGTGCAATCTCTGAGAGCTCAGCGTAATGCTCCACAAACTGCCTGACGCCAGCATCCTCCAGGACTTGCAGCCCACAATCCGAAAATCTCCGGAGTTGGTTGGGATCGAGCACAACATGTCGAGCGCCCGGATTGCCGTTCATAATCAAGCCTTCACAGACATGCAGTGCGGAGACTCCATAGCCAAGACCGATTTCGATCGTATGAACCGCGCCCTCGCGACATACCCACTTTCGCAGAGATTCACCCTCCGCTAGGCTTACTGCTACTGGGAAGATGTTATGCCGCGTTCCATCGGAGCGCGCTACTATAGATCCGTCCCGTGCCAGCCGCTCTATTACCCGCCGCACCTGCATAACGGATGGACTTTTCAACCCGTAAATCGTCCGCCTCCAATGCCTACCTCCCGATCCTTGATAGATGATCTGAAGACTTTGACCAAAGATTTCTACTGAGTTTCACCCGGCTTCTAATAGTAATGCGACTAGCCGGCTTCGCCATCGCCTGAAGTGGCGTTCGTCTCTATATTCTCCTGAGCCGTCCTTATCCACTGCCTGTCTCCGCTCTTGTTCTTGCGACCTCTCATTCGGGACCTGAGTACTATTTTGTTGAACACTTCGTTGGCATCCTGCATGCATCCCATTTTCTTCAGCAACAGGGCGTATCGACAGTTTGCCTCCTCACCGGGATAGTAATTCGCTACTTCCTTGTATTCCCTCAGAGCGTTCCCCTCTTCACCCATAATTTCCAGAGTGCGCGCAAACAACAGGTGTCCCTCCGCATGTCTGAACTCAGGGTGAACCTCGCGCAGCCTGACGAAAGTATTCTTGGCGTCAGAGTATCGTTCATCGAGATAATTCGCATTAGCCAACTCAAGCATCAACTGAGGGTCGTCCTTGTAGATGCCTTTCAAGCAGCCGGTGTAGAGTTCGATAGCTTCCTTGTACTCTCCGACGTTTACGCACTCCCGCGCCAACAACTGCCTGTTCTCCACGCTGTCCAGAAGGGCGAGGCGCTCCCTAAGTTTCGTCATATTGTCAGACGGCGCGATCATTCCTGCTAATTGTGATGACGCCCTGCGACCCGTTGGGCTGTATCGCATTTCCGGCAGGACTTCCACCAATACATAAATCAAGCTCCCAACGACAGGGACGAGGATAATCAGATACATCCAGCGTTCCCTCCCCGTCCTATACGCATGTACGGCAAGAGAAGCCTGAATAAGAAAACTCAAGGCTATGAAGGCTATGTGCATGTCGTCTATACCCTAAAGCCATCTCACGAAGGATAAGTCAAGAAACTTTCTGTAATGCGCACGGTGGGATTAACACGGATGCTCAGGATAATTCCCTTTATCAGAGACGCCCGCTAACGACTCGACACAGCGTCCCCAATCACCGCCCGTACACTAGCGCGAAGGTTCGTGGGTCGGTGGCGGCTAGGTGCCGGCGGTTTTCGGTTTGCCAAGCTTCGGGGATGGGACCGGCATAGGGCGGTTGCTCGAATCGCGGCGGCGATTCGGTTATGCGCGGGTCGTCTTGCTCTTGCAGCACTGCCAGCAGACGGGCGTGCAGGTCTGCGCGGATTTGCTCGTAGTCCGAGTCGTATGCTACGTTGCGCATGTAGTCCGGGTCGTCGCGCAGGTCATACAACTCCTCGCGCGGGCGCTTGCCAAAGCCCAACTGAAACAGCGGCTTAACATCCGCGCGTGCCCGGTTGTATATCATCCAGACTTTCGTCGGTCCTAAGTCCAGATCGCCGTACACTGCCAGGTAATTGTTCAGGATGTCGTCCTTGGACGGCGGCTCTGTGCTGTCGTCGTCCAAGCCGGCGGGATCGCCTGCAGGCCAGCGGTCCGGCTCAAAGTTGTGGATGTACAAGAAGTCGTCGGTGCGAATCGCGCGCTGCGGATACGGCAGGTCGCCCTCTCTGGCGAGCATGTGCCGCTCGCGTCCGGTTACGACGAAATCCCTGCCCTCTTCGATGCGCCCGCTCTCTACGGATTCCAGTAGTGGCACTAGGCTATTTGCTATCATGCCTTCAGGTGCATCGACGCCAGCCGCTTCCATGAAGGTGGGCGCGAGGTCCATCAGGTTCACGAAGTCGCTGATGGTGCGTCCCGGCTCGACATGTCCATGCCAGCGTACTGCCATCGCGACTTCCGTGCCTATGTTGTACAGATTGCACTTCGCGCGCGGGAATCCGGGTATGCCGTGATCGCCACTGACGACAATCAGCGTGTTGTCCAGCTCACCGATTTCTTCAAGCCGCTCGATGATGACGCCGAGTCCTGTATCGAATGCCATGCATTCGCCCAGATAGTCGTTGAAATCTTCACGGACTTCGTGCACATCGGGCAGGAAGTCAGGCATGCGCCCTTTCAAATTGTCCGGGTCTAGTCCCCACAGTTCCTTTCCGGAGCCTTGCTGCCAAGTGCGGTGCGTGTTGGTCGGACCCCACCAGTAGCAGAACGGGCTGCCGTCGTCCCGCGCGGCGAGGAAGCTGTCGAAGTTGCTCCGCGTCTCATCGAAAAGTTCCCGCTTCGCATCGTCTATCGACTGCCCTTTCGGTCTTCCGGTCACTTCCTCGGAGAAGCTATTGAATCGCTTGCCGGCGGATTCGTACATCGTGCGCGCGCCGCCGTATGGCGCGTTGACCGCAAGTCCGGGCGACCAGACCTTGTATGTGTAACCAATATGATAGCCGGCTTCTTCGAGCAACAGTGGGTATGTCGGAATGGATTCGTCCCAGCGCGCGCCGGCGAGAATCGCGCCAAGCCCCGTTTGCCAGAAGTACCTGCCGGACAGAATCGAGCTGCGGCAGGGCGTGCAGCTCGGCGCGGGCACATGCGCGTTCAGGAATAGCGCGCCTTCGTCCGCCATCCTATCGAAGTTCGGCGTCTCGATAAGCTCGTGGATGGTGCTCTCGCCGGGCTGGTTGCGGTACGCGCTGGCATACCTGCCCCAGTCATCCGCAAACGCGAAGACGATGTTCGGTCTCAAGGTGTTTCCTCCTAAACGATGGGCGTGGTGGCCGCTATTCTTAATGTCCTGCCCATCGATGTTAATTCCCTGCCGGACTACGCTAGGTGTTCGTGGATGAACGCGGTCATCTGCTCGAGCGCGGTCTGCGCAACATCGGAGTCGAGATCGCTTAGGACGCCGGTGCCTTCTTCTTCAAAGATTGTTACATCGATATTCCCGCCGGCGTTGCGGTATTGCGCGATGAATTCGTCGAGGTCCGGGCGCGGATGTGATGCTTCGTATGCCCTTGCGACACACAGAGTTGGCGGCAGTTCGGTGCGCTCGCCCGCCGCGAGAATGCGCGCCGGTGCGCCTTCCGCCATCGCCTCTTCGGTAACCCAGTACATATCGTGCATCTTCACGGTGTTCGCGCCGATGGACGCGGGCGGCTTGACATCGTCGCGCAGCCCCTGCGCGTAGTGATAACGTCCGAGCGGATCGATGACCGGCGAGACCATTATGACGCAACCGAGCGTGCCGTCAGCATTGGTCGCGCCGTTGGAGAGCGACAGCGCCGCGTATCGGGCGTCGTTCGGGCGCATGCCGAGCAGCATAGCCTGATGCGCGCCTGACGATGTGCCCATCGCGCCGACCTTATCCGAGATGCCGTTCCAATCGGCGGCATGCGTCTTCGCCCAGCGGACGCCGTAGTGAATGTCCGCAAGCGATGCAGGGTACGATGCCTCCGGCGGCACGCGAAAGTCCAGTGCGACCACGACGACACCGCGCCTTGCGAGGGCTTCGTTAGGGACATTGCCGTTCTCGCGGTCGCCGTTCACCCAAGCGCCGCCGTGCAGTTCGACCATCACGGGGAAGGGACCGCTGCCCTGTGGCTTGAAGACGCGCGCGAGGAATGGCTTATCGCCGTGCCGCAGATATTCCACGTCTTCGATCTGAACTTCGTAAGTGGTTTGTACGCTGGTAGCCATTTTAAGCTCCTTTCAGCCTGCCGCCTGTTTGATATTCGGTATTCAACCTAGACTAGAGCTTTGACGCCGTGTCGTCAATCGCCACTAAAATCAGTCCTTCCGTTGATACGATTTCACAAATCCATAATGTTGTCATTCCGAACGCAGTGAGGAATCTGAAGCATGTCCCTGCGAAGGTAGGGAGCGTTTGCAAGCAATCCTGTTTCCGACTTTAGATTTCTCGCTTCGCTGAAAATGACAAAGATAAATTGTAATTGTGAACGCGCCTTTCTTGTTAGCAGAAATGACAAAACAGGGCTATTGGGTTTATACTCTACGCTATGTCACCTGAATTGCCAGACCGCCGCACCCTGCCACTGTTCCCGCTGAACACTGTGCTGTTTCCGGGCGCATCTTTACCGTTGCAGATTTTCGAGGAGCGGTACAAGCGCCTGCTGCAAGACTGCCTCGACTCGGACGAGCGCTTCGGCATTGTGCTTATCAAGTCCGGCGATGAAGTCGGGCAGCCCGCGATACCGCATCCCATCGGCACGGTGGCGCACATCACGCAGGTGAACGAGATGCGCGGCGACCGCTTTCTAATCGCGGTTACAGGCGAGCGACGTTTCAAGATAAACACCATCACGCGGCATCGTCCGTACATCACCGCGGATGTTTCCATATTGCCGGATGTCGATTCAGAAGAGGCGCGCCCGGAGTCCGAATCCATCCTGCGGCAGTTGAACGAATACCTGAGCCTGATAACCGGGCTGCAAGGTGGCTGGACGAGCGAAGTTCGCACTTCGCGCGATCCTGCGGCGCTGTCGTATTTTATCGCGGAGACGCTGCTAATCGATTTGTCGGAGAAGCAGCAGTTGCTGGAAAAGCCGAGCACGGTGTCGCGGCTCGAAGCCGAAGCCGAAGTGCTGCGTCGCGACATTGACCAACTCCGCGAACGAGTAGCCATCGAACTGCGCGCGAAGTTCAGCCGGCAATAGGACATGGACGTACAGGATGGACGGATATGAGCCTTATCCTGATTATCCTGCCCATCCTGTTAAGTTGCTGCGCGCTTTTAGGTTCTGTTGACATTTGCGTCATTCCCGTGAAAATGGGAATCCAGAACCGTAAATTGGCGCAGTATCGAATCGTTAAGCCACTGGATTCCTGCTTCCGCAGGAATGACGAGCCGAATTTTAGAAATGTCAACACGTCCTAGTTATTGGGCGACCAGGCCGCCGTCTATGACGAGTTCGCTGCCGGTTACGAAGGATGAATCGTCGGATGCTAGGAATAGCACACCGTTGGCGATGTCGTCCACAGTGCCTAGCCTGCCTAGCGGGATGTTCTGGTCGTAGAACTCGCGCATTTCGGGGATGGCAAGCGTTTCTTCGGTCATGGCAGTTACTATCATGCCGGGATGCACGGAGTTGCAGCGGATGTTGTCCGCGGCGTGCTGCAGCGCGGTGGATTTGGTGAGGAGCCGCACGGCACCTTTGCTCGCCTGATACGCCGGAATGCCGTTTCTGCTGCCGATGATACCGGCGATGGACGAAATGTTCACGATGGAACCGCCGCCGGCTTCTTGCAGCGCGGGTATCGCCGCCTTCGTGCCGAGGAATACGCCCTTCGCGTTGACATCCAAAATCGCGTCCCACTGCTCCGATGTCGTGTCTTCAATGCCGGTGCGCCTGCCGAGAATACCCGCGTTGTTCACTAGAATGTCGAGCCTGCCGTAGCGTTCGAGCGCGGTCTGCACGGCTGCGTCCCATTCGTCCGCGCTGGTAACATCGAGCCGGACATAAGTCGCATCGCCGCCGAGTTCGGCTATCTGCGCTTCGACCTGCCTGCCCTCGTCATCGAGCAGGTCTCCGATGACCACCTTCGCGCCTTCTTTGGCGAAGAGCATCGCCTCCGCAGCGCCCTGACCACGCGCGCCGCCGCTAATGAGCGCAACCTTGCCGTCTAGTCGTCCCATGATGTTGCCTCCGTTAGGGTATGTCAGTTAGTTGGTTAGTCAATCAGTCGGTTTGTCAGTTCTTTGCCCCCATCCTAACCTTCACCCGTTGGGGGAAGGAGCTCGCATCCTCCCCATCCTGTTAGATTATTCGTAAATCATCCATTCCAGCAGGTTGTCGTCGGGGTCGCGGGCGTAAAGGCTCACGGCGTTTTTGTGGCGGAGCGCGCCTCGCCGCGGACCGGGACCGGCGATGATTTCAACGCCGGCATCTTGCAGCATCCGCTCGCATTCGGCTTCCGTGCCGTTCCAGACGAAGCAAATGTCCGCACTGCCGGGTACGGCCGTCGGACCGCGCAGTGCGGCTGTGTAGCCTTCCGGATGCACATTTATCTTGGAATCGCCGACTTGTATGGAGAAGATATTCGCCTCGCCGGCGCGCCATTCGGCTTCGTCATTGATGTGAAAGCCCAATCGCTTGTAGAACGCGATGATGCGCTCGGCGTTAGCGGTGGGCATGGCAATGTGGTCGATGCTGACGGTGGACATGTGTGTGCTCCCCTTCATTCGCGCGGGCAGGATGCCGGTGGCGCCTGCCGTTAGGTTACAACGCAACGCGCGAATGCACAACAGGGGCAATTAACATCGATGGACAGAATGGGGTAGTATGGGGCTACTTCGCCGTTACGCGCAGGGAGTATGACGCGGGCTGGTAGGTTTGATGGGTGGTGGGGGCTACTACTAGGACGGCGTAGTTTAAGAGGCTCCCGAAGCCTTCGATAGTGAAACTATTGCGGCGCGCGTGGCGCACGGAAACGCTGCCGTCTGTGGCGAATTCGATGATTTGCAGCGCGAAGGTTTGCGGCAAGGAGTTGTCGATACGCCGGAAGCCGTGCGCTTGCCAATCGCCGTCTGATTCCACATCGTCGGTGAAGCCAATCTCCGGAATGACGATGTCGTCTAGCAGTATGCCGCCTAGGTTCACGCCTTCGTCAGTAATGTACTCGAAGCGCAGCAGCATGCTGTCCATGCCCGCGTATCTGGACAAGTCCATGCGCTCTTGCACCCATTCAGCGCTTTCGCTGGTATTGGCACTATCACCGCTACCGCCTTTGCCGCTAATGCCGGTGATGCCTGCGCCGTAGTTTGCGCCCAGCGGATCGTGGCGTGTGGTGTGTTCGCCGTCTAAGGTCGTCCAAGTATCGCCGCCGTCGGTGGACACGCTCGCGTATGCGTAGTCCCAGTCTTCTTCGATGTCGTGCCACATCCAGAACTCCAGCGTCGCTGCGTCCACTCCGGACAAGTCGAGTTCGCGAGTCAATGTGGAGTCGATAGAGTCGCCGTTGTTGCCCCACCAGCAATATCGCCCGCTGCGACACTTTGCCGCCACTTGCGCAACAGTCGCATCGCCGCTGAAATCAACCTGCGCGTCGCCGGATGTAAGGCGCAGTTCGAAGTATCGCGCGGTGAGTTGCGGCTGCGTGGTCGATATATCATAGTCGCCGCTGACACGACGCGCGCCGCCTAGCTGCACGCTCCGGTCCGGGTAACGATACTTTGCCAGCGATTTGGCATCATCGCCAAGCGCCATGCCGTCCAGCCTGCCGTCTAGGTAATTCGCCACCGTCCAATCCGCGAAAACATCCGCGAAGTTTGGCCCGTACTGAGACAGATAGCGTTCCACGCCGTTCACACCGTCAAGCGGTTCACGCGCAAGTTCGCCTAGTTTCGCTGCGCCGCCGTAATGCACCATCAGGTATTCGATGAACAGGGTCGCGCCGCCATAGTGCGGCAACGTGTCTCGCGGCTCGTCGGGCCAGTAGTTCAACTGCGCCTCCGGGCGCGCCATGAATATGTCCACAAAGCTCGCCTGAAATCCCGCAGTCTGCGTCGCCACCTCGGAAAAGCCTTCGTTTATCCACACATCTTCTCCCAGGTCCAAGTTCCAGTGCGCCGCATGCTGAAATTCGTGCGCCAACACGCTGAAGTACGGCTCGACACCCGGAAGCAGCCACGAGCCGTCCATCACAATCATTTCAGATTGGTTGCTGCGCGGATGCGTTGAGCGCGGGTACGAGTCGCTTGACGAGAAGTAGCCTGCCGCAGCACGGAGCGGCGTGTGCAGCACGACGAGATGCGGATCGCCGTCCACGCCGGGCTTCCAAATATCGCCGATAGCGTCCACGATAGGCGGGCGAATGTCTTGCTCGAACACGGCAGCGGTGCGCTCCAGCTGCTGCTCTGTCAGCTCGGTCTCAACATCGGCGTACCAGTACGCATTCTCGCTAATCGCGAGCAGCCGCGCCTCGACCGTGTAGAAACGCCGATCTATCAGGTCGGTGACGAAGAACTCTCTCGTATGCCCAACCTCGCAGCAATTCGGGTCGGGCGGCAGCGTACGAGTCAGCGGCGCGCCGTCAGCATCGACCATGCGGTATCGCTGCGCCAACGCGAATAGATCGCGCACCGGTGGTTCAGGCGGCGTAGGCGATACGAGCGGCGATGGCGATGGTGCGGCAGGCGTGGGCGATATTGCAAGTGGAGGAATGGAAGTGGCGGGTGGCAAAGGCGTGGGCAGGGCGGTCGGCACGGCGATAGTCGCAGTTGATGTGGCACCGACGGCAATACCAGTCGCAGGCGTCGGTGTCGCGGCGACTTCCGCAGGTCCGCGCTCGCACGCCGTCAACAATAGCGCAACCATTGCGCCCGCCAACATCAACGCCAATCTGCTCATGCTTGCCCCATCCTAACCTTCCCCCGCATGGGGAAGTAAGTCTATTCCCATCCTACCATCCTACCCATCCTGTTAAACGCCCCATGTAGTATCATGTTAGCGGTGTGAGACCATCCATCCACAGCACGGGCATTCGTGAGGGGCATCGACGACAATGTTCAGACGCTTTGGCGTGAGTGTAGGCATCTTGCTCATCTTGCTGTTCACAGGCACGGTGGGCTATGTGCTGCTGGAAGGCTGGACTTGGCTTGACGCGCTGTATATGACCATCATCACATTCACCACGGTCGGCTATAACGAGATATACCCGCTGTCCACTGCGGGGCGCATCTTCAACATCTTCCTGATTGTCGGCGGCGTGGCGGCGATGCTGTACTTTTTGACCGCGTTGATGAGCCATATCGTAGAGGAAGAAATCTTCGCGGTGTTCGTGCGGAGGCGCAGAATGGGAAGGACACTGGCAAGTATGAGACGGCACTACCTGCTATGCGGATTCGGTCGCGTTGGCAAAGAGGTCGCGCGCGCGTTCGCAGCGGAGGGCGTGGACTTCATCGTGGTGGACGCTGACGAGAGCAGCATCGCGGAGGCACAGCAACTAGGCTACGCCTACATTCAGGGCAACGCGACGGAGGACGATGTGCTGCACGCGGCGGGTATTGGGCACGCGCGTGGACTTGTCGCGGTAACCGGCAACGACAGTGACAATGTGTACATCACGCTGTCGGCGCGCGGGCTGAATGATAAGTTGCAGGTGGTTGCGAGAACGAGCGACATCGCGAACGAGAATAAACTCCGGCGCGCCGGCGCAGACAAGGTAATTTCACCGTTGGAAATCGGCGGACGGCGCATCGCCATATCCGCTGTCCGCCCGCTCGCTGCCGACTTTGCCGACTCAATGCTGCGAGGCACGCACAACGAAAACCTGCGCTTCGCCGAGATTACCATAGACGGGTCGTCCGCGCTGTCCGGCACTGCCATCGAGGAAGTAGTACGCCGATCGAATGTCGAAGTGCTAGGTTTGCGCCAAGCAGACGGCGAGATGGTAGCCGCGCCCGGCAGGCAAATCGCTCTAACCCCGGGAGACACTATTTTCGTAATAGGTGGCAGGGATGCGGTCTAGGCGCTGGACGGCGCACCATAGCGGAACTTGCATCCTGCTATCATGCTTATCTATGTTAGATAAATCATGCTATTATGACTGGCAGGCTCTTGTATTCACTTCGCAGAACATTTCTCGCCAAAGGAGGTACGGACATGGCTACAAATAGCTACACAGACTCGGATGTGAAGGAACTGGTGCGCGAACGCTATGGCAGGTTGGCGCAGAATGCGGACATCACAACGGACACCACGAATGAGGATTGCTGCGATGACAGTTGCTGCGGCAATGAACTCACCACTAAGAACCAGCTTTACGAGATCGACCAGCTGGAAGGGCTGCCGGGCGAAGCGCTGTTGGCGTCTGCGGGTTGCGGCAACCCAACCGCTATCGGCGACCTGGACGCCGGCGAGACTGTCGTGGACTTTGGCAGCGGCGGTGGCATAGACTGCTTCATCGCGGCGAAGGCAGTCGGCGAGTCGGGCAGGGTTGTCGGCATCGACATGACCCCCGATATGATCAACCTCGCCCGTAAGAACGCGCAGACGCTCGGGCTGGACAATGTGGAGTTCCACCTTGCGGAGATGGAAAGCACGCCGCTCGAAGACGACTCTGTGGATGTGATTATATCCAACTGTGTCATCAACCTCGCGCCGGACAAAGACGCGGTATTCCGCGAGGCATACCGCATCCTGAAGCCGGGCGGAAGGATGTTCATATCGGACATGGTGCTGACCGCGCCTCTTCCCGCTCACGCTACCGCAGACGCAGAGAATTGGGTGCAGTGCCTGTCCGGCGCCGAGCCGCAGGATGTCTATATGGGCAGGATGTCGAGCGCGGGCCTGTCGGACATCGACATCATGGATTCCAAGCCATGGAAGGGCGAAGAAGAGTGGGCATCTCGCGTGCACAGCGCGAACATCAAGGCGTATAAGCCAGCATAGGTAGTGGCCGGCGTAGGCGTTGGATGCAGGACTGAGGAACCGCTTGTCCCATTCCATCCATCGTGTGCATCGATGTAAAGTGAAACGGACAGGGTTTCGGGGCTAATGCCCTTCTGCCCTGTCCGTTTTGCTTGTCAGCGTCTAGCATTAGATGGTGGCTAGGCTACGGCTACGCCGTTCGACTGGACGCCGTTGGCGTGAGCGCCATTGGAGTGGGCGCCGTTTTGCTGCTGCTGGCGCTTGCTTGCCTCTACTTCAAGGTTTAGCGCGTCGATGCCGCGCCGCACTTGGCTTAAAATGTCAGCGAGCTGCTCTTCTAGGTTGAACAGCACTTCACGGGCGTAGCTATCGGCGCCGTCTCGACGTGCCAGCGACACGTTTTCCGCCTCGCTGATGATGCGGTACGCCTTGCGCTGCGCTTCCTGCAAGACTTGCTGCGACTCGTAGCCAGCCTGCTCCTGCATCTCCTGCGAGAGTTCCTCGGCGCGTTTTAGCACCGACGACTCGCCGACCTTCGAGTGGTACTCGGCTTCCGCCTGATCGGTGAGCTTGTGCGACTCTTCCTCGGCGCTGGTGCGAATGCGCTTCGCCTCCAGATACGCCTGATTGAGGATGCTTTCCTTCATGCGGATGACTTCGCCCGCCTCGCGCACATCATCGCTCATATCGATATTGCCGAGCTGGTTGCTCATATTCAACAGGCTGTCGGCGTCAACCATCACCTTGCCGCGGAAACCTGGCACACGCGTACCCGAATTCGCCATCGCCCTGAGCTGGTCTGCAATCTGTGGTGTCTGCAATTTATCCTCCTCTACGAGTTCTTGAGCCTTTAGGTTGTCTATCCGTCCGTGTCTATATCAATCCGTGAATCGCCGTGAATTGCTCTGTAATTGTCCCTTCCCCCTTGATGGCCCGCCTTGATGGGAAAATGGTAAGTAAGGAGACAAGAAATTCCGCCCGGCAGTGCAATCTATGTTCTTCCCAACTTCTCGTTCAGCGCTGCCAGCACGGGTGGCGGAATCAGGTTTTCTATCCTGCCGCCGAGCTGCGCCACCTCCTTGATACGGCTCGAATGGACGAACTGGTTTTCCAGCGCGGTCATAAGGCATACGACATCGATGCCGGGGTCGACGTTGCGCCACATCAGCGCCATCTCGAACTCCATCTCGAAGTCCACGCCCGCGCGCAGCCCTCTGATGATGAAGCCGGCGTCCACGCTGCGCGCCACCGCGGGCGCAAGTCCGGTGAACGGCACCACGCGCACATTGTCCAAGTGCGGTATGGACTGCTTGAATAGTTTCACTCGCTCTTCGGTCGTGAACATCAGCGTCTTCGTGGGCGGCGCGTCGTACACGGCAATTATTAGCTCATCGAACAACTGAGACGCCCTAGTCGCTATGTCAACATGCCCGTTGTGCGCCGGGTCGAAACTGCCAGGGTATATCGCCCTACGCATTGAACCCTCCAATTCCATAAATGGATATTGCAGTATCGCCGTATCGCCGCCGCGTCAGCAGCGACAGCCTGCCGTATTCGTCCGCCATCGCCAGATTGTGCCGGTGCTCGGCGACCACAATGCCGCCGTCGTCCAACATTCCGGAGCGGTTCAGCGCAGCCATCAGCCTGTCCCAGTCGTCCTGCGCGTACGGCGGGTCCGCGAAGACCAGCCCATACCCGCCTGACAAAGATTCCACGATGCGCTCCGCTCTGCCCTGATGCACCGCCCCGCGCTCGGTCAAGCCCAGCGTTGCCAGCGCCTCCCTGATGTGTCCGCAGCGCCGCGCATTCGTTTCCACGAAGTCCACGCTTGCCGCGCCTCTGCTCAATGCATCAAGACCAAGCGCTCCGCTGCCGGCGTACAGGTCGAGCGCCCGTGCGCCCTGCACCGCATCCGTTCCCAGAATCGAGAATATCGCGCTCTTTACCCTGTCGGCGGTCGGCCTGAAGTCTGCCCCTCTCGGCAGCCTGAACCTGCGACCGCGGTGTTCGCCGCCTGTAATCCGCAGGGTCAAGACCGTGTACCTCATTGCGCGCTGTGCGCTCTGACTAGCTGCTTCTCAATCCGTGCGTCAACACTAGCACGCTCCGATTTAGCCAATAAAGGACTTTTTCAGTCATTTTTCGGGAAACTGTTTATGTTTTTGCCAAACCCATGGCAGAATGGACGGGATATTGAGTATCAGATGTGTCTTGTCCATCCTGTCTATCCTGTTAGGTATTCTGATAGAATGTTTGAGACATTCAACGGGCGGTAAGCAATGACGCAGTCGGAAAACGAACTATTTCAGGTGCGGCTCGACAAGCTGGAGCGCATACGGCAGCGCGGCGTCGATCCATACCCGCACAACTACGATAGGACGCACACCAGCGCGCAGGCTGAGGCACTGTTCGCGCAGGCTGAGGCATCGCAGCCGGAAAACGCGCGCACCGAGCCGGTATCCGTGGCGGGACGCATCGTCGCGTTTCGCGGCATGGGCAGGGCGTCGTTCGCCGATTTGCTTGACGGCGATGGGCGCATACAGGTGATGTTCCGCCGCAACGCGCTGCCCGGCGCCTACGAAACGCTGGACGACCTAGATATCGGCGACTGGCTTGGTGTGCAGGGCCCCTTGTTCCGCACGCGCACTGGGCAGGTTACCGTTGAGGCGCAGGACTTCACACTGCTGTGCAAGTCACTGCGGCCGCTGCCGGAAAAGTGGCACGGATTGCAGGATGTGGAAATCCGATTTCGCCAGCGATACCTAGACCTGATAGCGAATCCGGAAGCGCGGCGGGTCGCCGTTATGCGCAGCCGCATAGTCAGCGCGGTGCGCCGCTTCATGGAAGGGCGCGGATACATCGAAGTCGAAACGCCAACGCTTGTGCCAATCGCCGCCGGCGGTATGGCGCACCCGTTCATCACTCACCACAACATGCTTGGCAGAGACCTGTACCTGCGTATCGCCACTGAGCTGCACCTGAAGCGACTCATCGTGGGCGGCTTAGAGCGCGTCTTTGAAGTGGGCAAGATATTCCGCAACGAAGGGTTGGACATGACGCACAACCCGGAGTTCACTTCGATGGAAAGCTACGAAGCGTTCGCCGATTACAACGATGTGATGGAGATGGTCGAGCAGATGGTGTACGGCGCGGCGATGGATGTGCTCGGCACGCCGGTCGTGGAATATGACGGTGAGACTATTGACTTCACGCCGCCATGGCCTCGCCTCAGTTTGCTTGAGCAGATACGCGAGCACAGCGGCATAGACTTCCTGGATCATCCGGACATAGAATCTATGAAGACGGCGATGGCGGACATCGGTATTGATGTTAGCCAGCAGCTGAGCTGGCCCGGCTTGATGGACAAGCTCATATCTTCGCGCGTGGAAGAAACGCTGCGCCAGCCTTGTTTCCTCGTGGACTATCCGGTGGAAATGTCGCCGCTCGCCAAGAAGAAGGCGGACGACCCGCGCCTTGTGGAGCGCTTCGAAGGCTTTGTCGCCGGCATGGAGATATGCAACGCCTTCACCGAGCTGAACGACCCGGTTGACCAGCGCCGCCGCTTCGAGGAACAAGAGGCTTTACGCGCGCAGTTTGCCGGTGAGGAGACGGACAGGCTAGACGAAGATTTCCTGATAGCGATCGAACACGGCATGCCGCCGACGGGCGGGCTTGGCATCGGCATAGACCGGCTCGCCATGCTGTTCTCCGGGCACAAGACCATCCGCGAAGTTGTGCTATTCCCGCAGATGCGCTGAGATAAGCAAACATCCATATCGCCCAACATCCATATCGCAGTGAGAGGCAACGCAAGATGATGCTAGAAATGGGTTTTCAGATAATATCCTGTCCGGTGTGCGGCGGGCCGACGGCGATCGTGCTGCCCTACGATGACGCCGCGTTCATCGTGACCGAGATGCCCTATCTGGAAATCGACCCCGAAGCCTGCTGGCACGAAGACCTACAAGACCGCATCACCTGCCCCGAAGGCCACACCTTCTACGTGTACGCGTATTAGATGGAAAGCAGGGAGGTCATACGGCGACTCAGGCGTGATGGTTGGAGCCTGAGAAACATGAGTGGCAGCCACCACCATTTCACGCATCCCCAAAAGCCGGGAGTCGTCTCAGTGCAGCATCCCCGAAGGGACATTCCTATCGGCACGCTACGTAGCATATTCAGACAGGCAGACTGGGATTGGAGAACACGATGACACTCTACCCTATCGTAATTCACAAGGACCCTGACAGCGACTACGGGGTAACAGTGCCGGATCTGCCGGGTTGCTTTTCTGCAGGCGTTACGATGGAAGAGGCGATGGCGATGGCGCAGGAAGCCATTCTCGGACACATCGAGACTTTGCTCATGGACAGCCAGCCTATTCCTGAAATGCTGCCCATAGAAGCGCACATGTCGGACGAATTCTACGCTGACGGCATTTGGGCAGTCATCGAAGTTGATCTGTCGGTGTTAGCGGTTGCCGTTCAGCCTCACGCCTAGTGCAGTCCGGCGCGTCCCGAACAGATGCCCCTACCACGATACGAAGCCGCGCTTGATACACCCTATTCGCAGAAACACATTGGTAGTCTTGCTCTGCGGAACGTCAATACTTTTACAGCGCGCTCTCCGATGATGGCAATCCGCGCATCGGCACGCTGTTTGAGGCGCTCGATACGCTGAATATATGGCTTGCCCTTTTGCGCTGAATCGCCGCGCTTATTCGGGAGTTCTACGGCTCAACATTGCCGCTAGCACGCCTGCTATCAGCCCGAACAGGTGCCCTTCCCACGATATGAAGCCGCCTTGCGGGAGCGCGCCGAGGAATATGCTGACGCCGTACACGAACAGCACTAGCGCAGCGACGCCGACAGTTACGATGCTGCGCCTGAACCAGCCGAGCGCGACCAGATAACCGAAGTATCCGAAAACAAGCCCACTCGCGCCGATGTGCACCGCCGGACGCCCGAACAGCCACACCAACGTTCCGCCAAGCAGCACCACGAATATCGACACACCGATAAGCGATTTGACACCGCGTAGCGCCACCAAGCCGCCCAATATCAGCAGCGCCAGCGTGTTCGACCAAATATGCCCGAATCCGGCATGCAGCAACGGCGACATCAGTATGCTCTGAATGACACGCCAGATATACGATGGGCTGAAGCTAAT
Source organism: Chloroflexota bacterium (assembly GCA_009840355.1). Taxonomy (NCBI): domain Bacteria; kingdom Bacillati; phylum Chloroflexota; species Chloroflexota bacterium. The sequence goes on along the minus strand of VXNZ01000026.1, from coordinate 60,571 downwards.
ATTGCCGATTTCGCGCAGCACCGACACAAATTCGTACGGCAGCGCGATGGGTCGTATCCCTTGACGGTTCAGCTCGCCGTCAAGCAACCACCAATTCACCAAGAACACGCCCCAGATGACCACCACGAACACTAGCAGCAGCAGCAGCGCGACAAAGCTGTTCTTCACCTGCGTCATCCGCCGTCCTCCGACCTCATGAGTACATCGCCCCCACCCTATCCGTCCTGTTAGATACGCCGCAAACTACGGCATGTTGTCGATTTGCACGGGTTCGATGTCATCTGCTAGCTCGAAGTTGAAGACGCGCGAATAGAAGTACAGTTCCGCTTCCAGTGCGCGGCGGATGTTCTTCGCTTGGCGGAAGCCGTGCTGCTCGCCTTCGAATGTCAGGTACGCGACGGGCAGCCCCTTGTCCCGCAGCGCGTCCACCATCATCTCCGCCTGGTTGGGAGGCACGATCTCGTCTTCCAGCCCTTGCAGCACAATCATCGGCGCGGACAGTCCGTCGGTGTGGTTGATGGGCGAGCGTTCGTGGTATCGTTCGACCTGCTGCGGGTAGCGCCCGACCAGCGAGTCCATATAGCGCGATTCGAACTTGTGGGTGTCGCGCACCAGCGCTTCGATGTCGCTGACTCCGTAGTGGCTCGCGCCGGCGCTGAATGTGTCGCGCGTGGTGAGCGCGAGCAGCGTGGTGAACCCGCCCGCGCTGCCACCGCGCACGATGAGCCGCTCGGCGTCCGCAAGCCCTTGCTGCACGAGATAGTTCGCTCCGTTGATGCAGTCGTCCACATCGACGATGCCCCAACTATCGTTCAGTCGCCGCCTGTACTCCGTGCCGAAGCCGGTGCTGCCGCCGTAGTTCACATCCAGCACAGCGAATCCGCGACTCGTCCAGAACTGCTTGCGGAGGTCGAGCGACGAATCCGCCGCGCTGGTAGGTCCGCCGTGGCTTATGACTATGAGCGGAGGCTTTTCGTCTTCAGGCGCGGCGTAGTCTTCGTTCGCCGGCGGGTAGTAGAAGGCATGCGCCGTCAGTCCATTAGTCGTTGGGAACTCGATCGCCTGCGCTTCCGACAAGTAGCCCGTGCCCGGTGTCGCATCGCTGCTGCTGCGAAGGCGCGCGGTGCTGCTGTCCGTAAGGTCGTGGCGCATCATCGTCATGGGCATCGTAGGCGAGCCTGCGGTGAACGCGACCTGTTTTGCGGACACATGCAGCGTTCCGACATCGCTGTATGGCGTGGGCACGGTCGTCAGTGTGCCGTTTGCCGTGTCGATGTCTCCGATGTACCATTCGCCCGCCTGCGTGTATGTGCAGATAATGCGCTCTTCGGACGCGAAGCCGTATGTGCTAAGCCCGAACACCCACGCCGGTCTGCCGAACTCTTTGCCTATCGCGTCCGCCTCGCACATCGGCACTGCGTTTTCGAAATTAGCGTCGCAGCGGTAGATGTTCCACCAGCCGTTGCGGTCGGATACAAAGTGCAGCACGCCGCCCGGCGACCAAGACGGCTGGAAGATAGACTCGTCCACGCCGCCCGCGATTAGCCGATGTTCGCCAAGAGTTCCGTCGTCTTGTATTGCGGCGACCCACAGCTCGCAGCCGTCCCAAGGCATGTTCGGGTGATTCCACGACAACCACGCGAGCGTGGAGCCGTCCGGACTGACGCGCGGTGTCGAATAGAATGACGCGCCGGACACGAGGACGCGGCTGCCGCCGCGCGCCAAGTCGATGGCGACGACGGTGTTGACCGCCTCGCGCCACGCAGACGAGTGGTCTTCGCGCACGCAGACAATGATGCCGTGCTGTTCGCACGCATCACCGTCGGTGTATCGCATATCAATCTCAGGCGTAACGGGCTGCGGCTCTCCGATAGCGCCGTCTGCGGCAATGGTCTGCCTGTACAGACGTTGGTCCGCGAAATTGCTGAAATATACGGCGCTGTTGCCGCCGTCCGAATCCGCGACGCAGAAGGAGGCGCCGCCGTATTCGTGGACGCGGGTGCGCGCGCTAAATCCGGTCGGTGTAACATCGCTGACCGTGCCGTCCGGAGTGCGCCGCACAACGACATTGCGCGCGTTGTCTGCGGGCCGCAGTTCCGTCCAATATATATCGTCGCCATGCAGCGCAACATCGCCAATGCCAATGCTATCCGCCACAATCAGCTCCGTGGTAATGGGCGATCCCCAAGAGCCATACGGGGCTATGTTCTTCTCATCAGTCATAATCAAGTGCACCTCACGCGGTTGTATTCAGTCGATATGTCCCTAAACATTCTATCCCATGTGCCGCAATCAAATAGGCGCGCAGCAATTTCAGAATTCTCGCTATGCTCGACTTGACATGGGCAAGCAAGCGAGATTATCTCATCCTGCCCATCATGTCCATCTATGTTAGCCCTTACGCACCGTCATTGTGCTACCATTGCATTCAGGCGGGCAATTGGAACTTACAATATGTCCATCACCATCATCGACGCAATCCAAGGTCCTGATAGCATGCCATCCTTTCTTGGACACAACATCATCGGCGGGACTTTAAGCCCCATTCCGTCAATTCTTAATGCTACCGAAAGGCAATATGCAAATCACTAGACAGCACAATCGCAACAAGCAGCAGGCGAAGGTTTGGGTGGACGAAAAGCTCGTGGAGATGCTCGCGCAGTTCGGTGACTCGGTGTCGGATGCGTCGCACCGCTGGCAGGGTGATACGCTGGAGTTCGCGTTCAGAGCGGGCGGGTTGGTCAGCTTTCGTGGCACGCTCGCCGTGTCGGACAGCGAGCTTCGGCTTGAACTGCCGTTTCCGTTCCTCGCCAAGGGCTTTGAGCCGCGCGCGGCGGATGAGGTGAACAAGTGGCTTGATGAAAATCTCTGATGCGGGCTGGCATATACAGTCCTGTCGGTGATTGGCGGTTCCTTGCCTCCATTCCTAATCTTCCCGCTGAGGGAAGGGACTTATAAGACCATTTCCCAAATGCAATTTATACCTGTCATTTCGAGCGAAGCGAGAAATCCAAAGTCGGAAACAGGTTTGCATGCAACGATTTCAGATTCCTCACTGCGTTCGGAATGACGACATCAGGGATTTATGAAATCGTCTCGACTTATGAAGATTTGGGACAGGATTAAGCGGAAAGGTGTATGATACGGACATGATTATCAGGATTGAGCCGAAAGACTGGAATATGCACACGGTGCTGATATTCTTCAAGCAGGAAGAACCGCACCCGGAAGACGAAGATGTCCGCCAGTACCTCGCGGAGCGCCATCTTGAGCCGCGCCGTCAGTATGACACCGAGCTTGCGGGCGAGAAATTCGAGGTTCTGACATTCGGCGGCTGCTACCTTGGCCGCCATATGGACGCGCTCGCGGACATCCAGCGCGCCGTCGTTGAGCGCGAGCTGCTCGCCGAGGCGATACCGGCGCTGCTGGCAAGCGGACCCGACGCAAAGGCAGCATCACTCGCCAAGAACAAGTCCGACTCAGAGATGGCGACCATCGTCGAAACTCTAACGGACGCGCTGCACACACCCGACAACTTCGGCATTGACAAGAGCGGCGAACTGCAAACGACCGTCAGCGCAGAAGCTGTGCAGGCGCAGTTCCTGCAACTCGTCCCTGCCCGTCCGACTGAAGCAAATTAAGTCACTTTGTCCATTCCCCCATCAAGGGTAAGGCTAGGATGGAGTGAGCAGAAACCATGTCCATATCAAAGTAGAATGACCACATTTGGATGACCACATTACAACAAGGAGAAATCGAATGTATCTAGTCAGGCGAACATACAAGACCAAGCCCGGCGAGGCACGCCGTGTGGCGACTTTGGTGCACAACCAGGTGCAGATTTACCACGACGCGGGCCACCGCGAGGAATTTCGGGTCGCGTACAACGACCGCACGTGCCCCGGCGAGCAGAACATCGTCGTCCTGGAGTGGGAGACCGACGCATTCCAGTCCCCGGCGCGCGATGGCAACAACATCCCGCCTGCCGCCTATGAAGCGGGCGCCGCCTATCGCCCTTACATCGAAGAGACCTACATAGAGTTCTGGGAACTGATGACCCCCGGCAAGATGCAGGAGTAGGCATCAGCCCCCATTGGCGCATATTTTTCCATCCACCGCTGGTTTGCGCCATGCTCCTCAAATCAATTCGAATCAGATTACACAGAGGAAACCGGATGTACCTGGTAAGAAGAACCTTTATAACCAAGCCAGGAGAGGCGCGCCGCGTGGCGACCCTCGTGCAAAAGCAAGTGCAAATTTTCCACGACGAGGGCCATCGCGAGGCGTTTAGGGTCGCCTACAACTCCGGCACATGCCCCGGCGATAAGGATGTAGTCGTCCTCGAGTGGGAGACTGCTGCCTTCCAGTCTCCGTACCGCGACGGCAACGAAATGCCGTCTGAAGCGATGCGGGCGGGCGCAGCATTCCAGCCCTACATCGAGGGCACGTACATAGAATTCATGGAGCTGCTGACGCCCGGCAAGATGCAGTCGTAAGCGACCTTACATAGATCGACAGGATAGATAGGATGGGATAGTTGAGACTTATCCGGAGCATCCTGTCTATCCTGTTTACTTGCGCGCCGTAATTGCGAACAGGTCGGGTTGCGACGGGTCTTTTTCGCCATGCAGGGATGGGTAAAAGCGCACTTCGTGGAAGCCTGCCGCCTGCAATGCGGCGCGATACTCGTCTGCCGTGTATGCCTTAAGGCTCTGCGCGCAGCGTGTAACTTCGCCGGTCACCGCATCGACGATGAAGTATCGCCGTGTGACGGCGGCGATATTTGCATCCCAGAAATTTTCTTGCAAGCAGATGTGCGGCGAATCCGAGAACAGCCCACTTTCCGCCGCGTACCACGACGCTCGCCGCGAGCCGAACTGCCGGATGGCGTCGTAAGTGTGCGCTTCGAGCAGCAGCATGCCACCCGCGCTCAGCGACGCGTACGCTTTTCGCAAGATGTGCGCGGCGTCCGTCGGCTTGAATACATTGAACTCGCCGAAGATGAGCATCGCAATGCCGAAGCCCGTGCCGTAATCAGCGGCGCGAATGTCTGCCTGAATGTAGTCCACCGGCAGGCGCTCTTCTGCGGCTTGCGCTCTCGCGTACTCTATCGAAGCCGGCGAGAAATCAATGCCCACGCAATGATGCCCCTGCTGCGCGAGCCTGCTGGCGTACAGCCCCGGTCCGCAGCCCAAGTCCAGCGCAGCAGTCGGCTTGCCGTGCAGTAATTCACGGTGAATCCAGTCCACAGGCGCGTCAATCTTCTCGCTGCGGCGGCTCGCCAAGTCGTGCGACTGCGTAAGATGTTCGCGGAGCATGCGCCGGCTGAAACCGACATCGTTCCACGGGATATTGTCGCCTTCGCCCCACGGTTCGGGCGGCGAATCGCGGGCGAGTATGTCCTCTAAACTCATGCTGCTAACTAGGCAGCCTGCCCGTCCGCCGCAATTCCGCGAGCAGCGTGTCGTACTCGGCGCGGTTAATGGGCAGGTGGACCTGTTCGTTGCGGCAGCCGGACATGGTTATCGCGGCGACGAGTTCTTGCGATCGCAGAGCGTCTTCGCCGGTTACGGCAGGATCGCGGCCTTCGATGATGGCGCACGCGAAGTCGTCGATTGCCGGTCTGTGCGTGCCGCCCGACACCGGCTCGAAATCGAATGCCGCCTCCGTGTCCGACGGGCTGACGAAGGCTATCGTCTTGTCCGTGTCTATGAACTGCTGCAACGGCGTATCCAGCGTGCGCAGCGTGATTCGCCAGTCGTCCATAAATATCGCGCCGCGTTCGCCCCACAATGCGATCCGCTGCTGATTGGGCGCTTGCGCGGTGTTGCAGTGTATGACGCCGTGCCCACCGCCCGCATAGCCGAGCAGCGCGGTGGCGTAGTCTTCGACTTCAATGTTGTGCTTCAGCGTGGACACCTTGCCGAAGACCGTCTGCGGCATTCCCGCGAGCCACTGGTACATGTCGATGCCGTGAATGCCCTGGTTCAGCAGCGCGCCGCCGCCTTCTGCGTCCCACCTGCCCCGCCAATCTAGTCGATCGTAATAGTCCTGCGTGCGGAGCATCGCGGACGACATCTCGGATCGATAAATCTCGCCTATAGCGCCGTCGTCGATGAGCTGGCGCACTTTCATCGCTTCGGGACGAAAGCGGTTGTTGAAAAGCACGCCCAGTTTCACGCCGGCGTCGCGGCATGCGGCAATCTGCGCCTCAGCCTCGGACGGCGTAACGCCGAGCGGCTTTTCGGCAAGCACATGCTTACCGGCGGCTGCGGCTCGAGTGGTGATGTCCATATGCGACGGATGCGGCGTTGCGATGACAATGGCATCAACCTCGTCATCCGCCAGCACATCGTCCAGCGTGGGATACAGCCGCGTGCCAAGCTCATCCGCCTGCTGCCGCAGCGGTCCCTGCCGCCGCGCGTGTATGCCGACCAGCCGGCAGGTATCCAGCCCGCGCATAGCATCGATATGCACCCTGCCGATGATGCCGGTGGAGCCGATGATTGCTATGCCTACTGTGTTCATAAGTGCGCTCCATTCAAACGAGTTCCCACGCAGTTCGCGACCGCGTAGGTCAACCTGCAATTAGGGGCTTCCCTCTCTCCCCATATACGAAGCACCCGCGCCCGCGTGGGTTTGCCGTGTCATGGGGATTGGGGTGATTCGCTCAAGGAGAAGCATCCGCGCCCGCGTGGGGTTGCCTACACGACGGAAATGGAGTACGACTGGAAGCAGGAAGCATCCGCGCCCGCGTGGGGTTGCCCCTAGCGGAAATACGGAGCTAGAGCAACCGCAACTGACCGCGTGGCAATCCCTTCGCGTGACGTCGGCATTCTGGGAGCCCTTCTGTCTTCGACTTGAGTCTAGCAGAGTCATCATTACCCCGCAGGGCATTCTTGCCGCTCTCCCAGGGGATTAGCCTCTCGATGAGCGGCTGCGCTTCACCCCTGCCGTATCGCTCAACGAGCGCACGGGACAAGACATTTATCGCGCCGTTAATGTCGGCGTCGTTCTCATAGTCGCAGGCTACGCAGTCGAATCTGCGCTTGCGTCGACTCGCAGCGTCTATGACGCCACAGACAGCGCAAGTCTGCGATGTATAGGCAGGTTCGACTTTCACAAAGGGAATACCGGCTCTCCCAGCCTTGTACTCCAGCATCTGTGCGATGTATCCCCAGCCCTGTTCAAGTATCGAGCGGTTTAGCCCGCTCTTTGCCGACACGCCCTTGCCGGGATTGTCCGCATCTCCAGCCGCCGATTTTGTCATGTTGGCGATGTTCAAATTTTCGACAGCTATGAAGTCCGATGATTTGACAATTTCCGATGTGTAGCGGTGCAAGCGTTGACGATGACCCAGCGTGTCACGTTCACTAACGCGCCCCAAAGCCTCGACTGCCTTTCGCCTGCCATTGGTGAAGTGGATGTATTCTCCGTTGCCGCGATTACGCTTGCGTCTTACTTCCTTTCCGCATGTAACTTGCTTGCCGCCCTTGCCGTCTTTGGCGACGCCGGCACGGTTTACTTTGCGCTGCGCCTTACGCTTGCGTTTGCGCCGCGCTTTGGCGTTTTCATTCAACCCTGGGATAGACAGACGACCGTCCGAAAACGCCATAAGCGCATGGATGCCCCTGTCTATGCCTATGGGCGCGTGTGGCATGCCTTCACGCTGTGGCTCTACATCGACGGGGTATGTAAGCGAGAGGTACACGCCTGTGCGCTTACGCGTAATACTTATCTGCGACGGCTGTACTACCTTGCCCTGTTCGTCCAATGACAACTCGCGCTTGGACATGAAACGCAGCGTAGGGAATCCCTTGATGCGAACCATGCCTTTGCGCGATTGAGGATTGTACGACAAGTAATTCTCCGCACCGCTGTTCGTAGAGATTGTGCGAAAACGGTCCTTGCCCTTGAAGCGCGGAAAGCCCGGAGTAGATCCGCGCGTGAGACGCTGGAAGAAGCCGTCGTAAGCGAAGTCGGCGCGCTCTATGATGCCCACGCGTGCCCGACGAGGCAGCAGTGTCTTGCCATTGCGCGTCTCGGTCAGGATGCGCCCTGAGTTGATAAGCCGTCGTGTGTCCGAGCGTTTTCCGTAGTAATGATTTCCATCATCACTTTCTATTTCTGCTACGCTCGGCCATCGTTCCTTCATGCGGTCGTCGCGCCAGTCCCGCCACCATCTACTTACCGCGCGCCTAGCCTCTTCAATCTTGCGTTTGTCCGCATCGGCGGCTTCAAGTTTAGTAAGCTCGTGCTCCAGACGGTGAAGTTCGGATAATGTACGATTAAGAGGTTCGCGGTTTTTCACAACTCCTGCGCTTTGCTTCTTTATGGACAAACCAAGCAGTTTGTACGCTCTGCGCCTGTCTTCAAGCGTGGCGTTATACTCAAAGCGCGCCTCATCCAGCCGCTCATTGAGTAAGATATGACCGGACTTAGACACCTTCGCGCGTACTTGGTATGTCGTCTGTGCTTTTCCCATGCACGCAATATAACACATTAGTTTCTAAATTTGCAACACAGTTGTTCGCAGAACAGTCGCCAACAGGTAGTGATGTTATGTATCCGCCCGTCAATCCGCGAACCGCGGCATCACCTCATCCGCGAACAGCCGCATCGAACGCATCACCTTGTCGTGCGGTATGCCGCCCATAGCGAAGTTGCAGCCGAAGTACTCGACGCCCTGCGCTTGCAGTTCCGCAATCTTCGCGGCGCACTGCTCCGGCGTGCCGATGAAGGCGCGGTTGTCGCTGATGTAATCGAAGCTCAGCGGCAGTTCTTCGCGCTCGCGGCGCCAGTCCGCTATGCGGTACGGCACTTCGCTGCTTTCGCTGAATATGCGCCGCCACTGCATGATGTCCAATATCCAGTTGATGTGCGATGCCGTGTCCGCGCGCGCCTGCTCTTCCGTCTCCGCGACATAGAAGTAGCGGAAGAACGGCACATCGTCGAGCGTGGCTTCCATGCCCTCTTCGGCGCGCATCGACAGGTAGCGTTGGCACAGCGCGAGCGACTGCTGCGTATCCTGCACGACGGCGATGCAAAGCTTGTACCCGTTGCGCACCAGAAACTCTAGCGTCTGCTGCGTGTACGACGCGGCGATGTATATCGGCGGGTGCGGCGACTGCAGCGGCGGCGGCACGAGGTTAAGCTTGTTCATCGTGTAGAACTCGCCCTCGTGCGAGAACTCCTGCGTCGTCCACAAGCCTTGCACAATGCGCACGCTCTCGCGGAAGCGCGCATGCGCTTCGTCTTCGTCCACTCCAAAGCCGCCGTATTCGTAGCCGAAAGTGCCGCGCCCGAAGCCCACATCGAGCCGCCCTCCGCTCACGCAGTCGAGTGTCGCGGTGTCTTCTGCGAGGCGTATCGGGTTGTGCAGCGTGGGAATGAGCACGCCCGTGCCGAGCCGTACGCGCTCCGTGCGAGACGCTATCGCCGCTGCCAGCACCAGCGACGACGAGCCAAGGCTGTAACGAGAGAAGTGGTGCTCGGCAATCCAGAAGCTGTGAAAGCCGAGCCGCTCGCCGAACACCGCCTGCTCCACGCACTCGGCGAACAGACGCGCCGGAGATTCACCTTCGGGCCAGGGCACATGGGTGAATAATGCGAATTTCATGATGGCAGTTTAACACGGATGGGCGGGGAATTAGCGGAACAGTAGAAAATTGCCGGAAATAAAGGGTTGACAGATGGGAATGTATGTTCCACCATCCATACATCAGTATTAGTTCATTAGTTCGGCATTGCTGAAAGGGAGGTGTTTCAACGGCAAGCCGCAAAGAGGAAAATATACGATTCAAAAAACGAAGACACATCGGAGGTTAATGCGGCAGTTTTCAATCCCGCAAGAGAGTTGGAAAGGGAGTTTGGCGACTACTGGGAGTGGCTCATCGAGACATTCGGGTATGCCGTCGTTATGGACGCCATTGTGAAATACCAAGGCGACTGGGGCTATGCTATCAGCAATCATGACTTCAAGGACTGGGACGGCATACTCGGCGATGACGATGTGGAGGATGCTATTGAGCGCTACGGCGTGGATGTTCTCGTGGAAGCCATTCCGGTAGGACGTCCCGCCCGGTTTGGCTATACGCAAATTGCCAACGCGGTGGTCAGGTCGGATGGATTCCAGAGGCTGGTCAGAGGTTACATTGAAGGTCAAGTGTCTTCTTCGCTATTCCGGCGAATAAAGAAGGATGTAGGCCGTAACCTTGAAGACCTTGTGGACGCTATTGAAAATGGCGTCAACGGAAACTCAATTGGGTCGATAGCGTCGGCGCTTACTTTCCTAAGCAGCCATTCCCGGCAAGTCAAGGCAGTTTGGCGTTCTGAGTTACGGAGAGCGGTTAGCCAAGGCCTTTCGTACCACTCTCAACAAGATACAGCTGAACGCTGGCTCGACATGGTAGAGGAAGTCAACGAAGACTTGCGTTAGCATGGTTCAACAGGCTACCTAGTACAACTATTGTCAGCACACCTCCTGTTTGGATAATCTAATGGCACTTGAGAATCCGGCAGGAGGTGTTTGGCATGTCTGAATCAAAACAATCCCATTGGGGCATTTTAGTCTGCAAGATACTGTTCTATCTAATAGCAGTTGGGATAATCATCGATATAGTGTTTGGACTGGCGACAGGCTCTTTTGATATTGACATCACGCTCATATCCATAATGATTTTCGGCATTGGAACATTCACGCTAATGGAGTCCATGAAGGCAAACCCCACTAACTTCAAAGCATGGCTGGGAACTGTTCTGCTGGTCTTATACTTGCTGTTCATAGCTTACCAGTTCGTCGCCGGCGCAATTGAAGGCGTGTCCGAAGCGCTGTGATGCCGCTCATAAGGCATACGACACATGAAAAAATCAAACGCTGGGTTAGATTCTCTTTCGCTCGCATCGGGGACTTCCTATTCCTGATACAGGCGGGCATGGTGATTTCTCTAGGCTTGGTTGTGGTAGGCGCTCTCTTGATTCTTCTGAACGCCGCGATTCCTATGCCCAGTTTTTTTGAACGGCAGATTTCGTCAATCGCGGTTTTCGGCGCAGAATTGTCATCGCGCATATTAGCGCTGGCATTGGCTATCTGCCTGACTATGATATGGCTGTGGCAGAGGGGACGGAACTAGAAGAACCTGCTTGCAATCGCACTGGAAAGAATACAACATCGAACGCGAACAATGAGGAGGGGAGGAAGGTGAATGGGATGTGGATTGCGTTCTTGGAAGTGGGGAGTATATTCTTTGGGCTGACCTCAACGCTCTGCCTGATGGTTGCGCTCTATCTACGCGCCAACTCCTGACAGGCTTCCCGCTAAAAGAAGAATGTCCCCGCCAACGCTAATCAGCGCGCGGGGGCTTTTTGCACTCTGTCTTTTTTGGGAACCCTGATGTATGCTTTAATCATTCCTTCATCAAGATTGGCGCAAGTCGGCATTTTCATCAGGTTAGCTAATTTTGGCTTTGTTTCAGAACTTTGTACGGGTAATGGAGCAGTACGCAGTCTTTGAGGGGCGAGCAAGCCGCTCGGAGTTCTGGTGGTATGTTCTGGCACTTCTGATTGTCGCGTTTTTCGTCGGAATCCCTGCCATATTTCTATCTTTCATTCCTTATGCGCCCTACATCTTGGCTTATGCATTCGTCCTTGCCGTATTCACACCCTCTCTGGCAGTAGTCGTGCGCAGACTGCACGACACCGGGCGAAGCGCATGGTGGTCGCTGGGCTTTGTCGCCTCACTCGTCTATGAGCCGGTGAGCCTTCTGGCGCCGCCCGGATTCGACACGCTGTTTTGGCTCGTCTATGTCATACTCTTGCTTTACAACATCCTGCTCTTGGTTTTCATGGCGCTGCCCGGCAATAGTGGAGAGAATAAGTACGGCATCGAAGGCATTTCTGAAGCGCTATGACTCGGCAACAGACCTGAGCGTCTTCGATAAGGGAGCACACGTAACCGCTCAGACGCAGCAGCTACACGCCAACCCTCCTTCCGCTCGATGCGCTTCCTCTTCCATTCGATATTGCATTCCCACCTTTACTACCCTTTCCTCGTAGTATATGCATACTCTCATGCTATGCCATCCAAGAGAAAACGCTATCGATGATAGACTCAATCGGGTACAATTGCGCCGGTTCTATTCGCCGTCTATCCGGAAGGAAGGCAGAGCTCCGCCGCACCAGTTAAGGGAGTTGGAAGTATTCACTAAGCCGGTTCCCGGCAAGGTTGTTCAGTCCGATAATGTGAACCGTTGGTAGCAGAAAGCAATGCCAACCGCGTTCGACACCGGGAGCAAAAGCAGCAAGATTTACAGCCTGCTGTGGGCGGCGACAACCATTACCCCCGTTCCCGAATATAGGTGTTGCACAAATCCGTAATCCTCCCCTTCTTCCTCTTCATCCACCACATCAATTGCCTTTTCAAGTGGAATTGCCGGCAGCTCGGATTCCGCTCTATTTCGCGCGGCCGAGAATTATCCACTATGGAGGATTTCTACCATGAACAATCACCTTCAAGGGCGAGTCAAGCAGTTGGCGGCGATCAGCCTGACAATCGCGGCTGTCGGGCTTCTTTGGCTGGCGCTCTCCGCCGGTGGTAACGCGCCCACGGTACTCGCGCAGACCGGAGGCACTCCCACTCCCCAAGCTGCCACAGAGCCGGTAGATGGGCAAGGCGTGGAGAATGCCACCATCAGTGAGGGTAAGATTAAGCCGCCCCAATACCCCAACATGGACTCCGACCTCAACCGCATCATCGAGCAGGTGCAGTCAGGCCAGTTCAGCGCGCAAGTCGCCGCTGCGAGCGCGCCCATCCACGACGAGCAATCCGTCGCCGTTACTCTCTACATCACTGAAGGCTACGCCCAAGACTTATGGGACTGGCTTGAAGAGAACGGCGCATCTCCGCGCAACATCGGCACAGACTACATCGAGGCGTACATTCCTGTGTCGCTGCTGCCTGATGCGTCCCAACAAGAAGGCGTCATAAGCGTCCGAACCATCATTCCTCCCCAGCCCGCACAAGGCGCAGTTGTCAGCGAGGGCGTGGAAGCACATGGAGTCCCCGCGTGGCACGCCGGCGGCATCAAGGGCAGCGGTGTCAAGATTGGCATAATCGACGCGGGCTTCAAAGGCTTCGCAGAACTTATGGGAACGGAACTGCCCTCGACCGTGGAAGCAAGATGTTATACCGCTGTCGGCGTATTCACTTCAAGCCTCACGGACTGCATACCCACGGAAAGAACTGAATCTACAAAGCTGCACGGCACGGCGGTAACCGAAGCCGCGTTCGACATCGCGCCCGAAGCCGACTACTACATAGCGAATGTTTGGTCTTTTGGAGACCTGCTCGAAACCGTAGAGTGGATGGAGTCCGAGGGCGTCGACGTCGTCAACATGTCGCTTGGCTTTTCATTCCATGGGCCGGGTGACGGCACAACGCCATACAGCAACAGCCCCCTGAAAACCGTTGATGCCGCCGTGAGGGGCGGCATCATCTGGGTCAACGCCGCAGGAAACCAGGCTAGGGCAAATTGGTTCGGCAATTACTCCGACACCGACACCGACAATGTTCACGATTTCAGCGCAACGACGAAGGACGAATGCAACGGCGTTCGCATCGAACTGGATCCTCTTGAAGGCTTCACCGCGCAGCTCCGATGGGAAGGCTCCTGGGGCGGCGCAGACACCGATCTGGACCTCTATCTAGTTGCCTTGTCAGGCAACACATTCATACTGCCCGATGATGCTGTCGCCCAGAGCGTTACAGCGCAGTCGGGGAGAGCGAGCGACGTCCCATTCGAACGGATTAGAATCGGGTACGGCGACATCCCCAACGGCGTGTACTGCCTTGCCGTGGTCAAACACTCAGGCGAGGCGCCGAATTGGGTTCAGGTTCTGGCCTGGGGCGCGTCGGGCGCGTTGCAGCACCACACAGCCGCCCATAGCATCACCAATCCCGCCGAAAGCTCGAACCCCGGCCTGCTAGCAGTAGGCGCTGCCGGACGGAACAGCAGTATCAGCAACCCATTCGACACCACCATAATCGAGCCGTTCAGCAGCCGAGGCCCAACGCTCGACGATAGAACTAAGCCTGACATTGTGGGCGCGGACGCCGGGCAATCGGTAACATATCGCACAGAGCGCAATCTTAACGGCTACTTCTTCGGAACGAGCCAGGCATCCCCCCATGTCGCCGGCTTGGCAGCCCTCGTAAGGCAGCGCTTCCCGCAGTATAGTCCGCAGCAGACCGCGCAATACCTAAAGGACAACGCCGCGCCACGCGGCGCAGCAGGCGCCGACAATATATGGGGACACGGTTTCGCTCACCTGCCGGCGTCCGACGCGCCCACGCTAACCTCCACCGCTACGCCCGTTCCTAGCCCTACGCCGGAGCCAACCGCTACCCCGACATCCACTCCTAGCTCTACGCCGGAGCCAACCGCTACCCCGACGCTTACTCCCAGCCCTACGCCGAAGCCAACCGCCACCTCTACGCCCACTCCCAGCCCTACGCCGGAGTCACCAGATGGATCAGAAATAGAGAACAGGGTGAAAATTCTGGAAGCGCTCATCGTGACGCTGCAAAATGCCATAGACGCGCTGACAAGCAGGGTGGCAGCGCTGGAACTGGGCGCTTCTCAACCGACGCCCACACCGACGCAGACTCCCACACCGACTGCGACGCCATTGCCGCCGGGCGTAACTCCTGAGCCTACTGCCACTGCAGAGCCGACGGCGACGCCTGAGCCGGATCCTTGCTTCATTGATGTGCCGGCATCCTCCGGTCTGCCCATCGTATTGTCGGGTTCATGGACACAAGAGTGTGTCTATTCATTGAGCCGTGAAAGAATAGAGGAAATCACGGGGATTCCGCTAGCGGCAGGCGCCCGATATTATCGATACACGGGCTTCGAGGTGACTGCCGTAGGAAGTGGAGCCTGGACAGCTACACTGGAATCGAGCAAAGACACGGCGCTGTTCCTTTGGGAATGGGATGAAGAAAACGAGGGTCGCGTCTTTGTCGCCGGGAATGACGACATCGTGCGGGGCAATACTAACTCCAAAGTCAGCTGGACGCCAACGGGAGGCAAAGTATATTACATCGATATGACGACATACGAACCGCAGACCCTGGGCGACTTCACCCTGACAGTTAGCAGCGGCTCATCAGGTACACAGGGCATGGAGGTGAGAGGAATACAGCACGACGCGATGCCTTCAAGGCTGGATCGCCGGTAACGATTGCGCGGTGGCGCTGTCATCGTATCGGTTGTTTAGCGCCAAGACGGCTAATCCTATCGCCTTACGCCAAAGCTGTCAGGCCGGCGCGATGGGGACAGATTGACGGACGAGAGTCGGGATATTTCCTGACCTCAGGGAGGCTATACGTACTCTTGGCAGCGGCGGGAATTCCTAGATACGGTGTGTATTCTTCGCTTACACTTTATCATCAGAGTCCCCGCTATATCGCTATCACACATTCTTTGGAACGGTTAACAGTTCTGGCAGCCGTGCTATCAGTCCGTCTAGGTCTTTGATGGACTGAGCTTCGTCCCTTCTGACGAAAAGAAGCTGGACATCCTTAATGCTCTGCCCGCTTGCCTTTTGGACTGCCGCTGCGTATGCGGCTCCCTGCCACCGATAGCTTTTCATCTTGGCTTTCAAAGCGACATCGTCAGCGATGTAGTCCGACTTGTAGTCCACTATCACGAACTCGCCATCCGCGCTCTGATAAAGCAGGTCGATGATACCTTCTATCACTACTGGACCGGCAAGAGAATCGATTTCCGCCGCGACAGGGACTTCCGCCCACATTCGCGGCGATTCCAATGCGGCTTGCAATGCAGGGTTGCGCAACGCCATACGAGCCAACCGTGCAATCTCGCCTATGCTTTGCGCTACGCCGTTCGACTCGGCATGTTCTTCAGTCGATCGAATAATCTCGCCGTCCAATTCATCAAGCAGATTATCAATCGACACGCCTTCAGGCAGTGGGGTCCGAGTCGAGACTATATCGACGATCTCCTGAAGCACCGCGTGCAGCGCACTGCCGAATGCTGTGCCACCACGCCCCCTTATGCTGGGCTGCTCGCTGCTAGGCTCAGGGTCCTTGTCTTCGACCTCTACGGGCAGTGTAGCATCGTCGGTTACGGCAATTCGGGCTATCCAAGATGGTGTAACCGCGCGGGGCTGTATCCTCTGCCGATTAGCGTTTTCGCGGTCTGCTCCCCACTGCTCAGCATCGTAATCGGTAAGTTCGACGGCATCCGTTGAAGGCGTGGGCAGCATCGCAATGCCTACGGGATCTTCAGGTTCTTCAGTGCAGTGGCCTTGACCTTGAAGGGCAGAACTGAATTCTGCCACCTTACCAATGACGCTGCTACTTTCTCTATTGGTGTGATACATGCTAACCAGCAGATGATCTCGTGCGCGAGTAGCGGCGACATACGCTAGTCGCGCGGCTTCGGCGTCCTCGTGTTCCTTTTCGGAATCGCTTAAAGCTGCATAGCCCGGGGTCTCGATTTCTTTGTGAAACCTGACCTCCGCCCCACTACTCTCATTGTCAAACAGAACGGCAGACGAACCACTGTTAGAGCTTTGGTTAAGCCCGAGCAGAATGACGATGGGAAATTCCAATCCCTTGGAGGCATGCATGGTCATTATTCGCACGGCGTCGTCGTCAGGATCAGGGACTACCAAATCAGAAATTCTGGCGTTCTCATTCTGCTGCATTTTCACCCAATCCAAAAACTTATTCAGCGTCAGCGGCGGGCTATGCGGGTTCACGGCATGGCTGTATTCCATAGTCCGCGCCTGCTCCAACAAGAAATGACGCCGACGCCAAGACTCACGAGGACGCCTTTCCGCCAAGTCTAGCTCGTCCAAGCGCCTATCCCGAACGAAGTCCGCCATGAGTTTGGACACGCCATCAGTCAGCCTTCGTTCATGGTAACTACGCAAGCAATCGAAAGCCTTCCTGACTGGCGAATCAAGACGCTTATCGTCGGGAATCTGCCTTGTATAGTTCCATCCGCAGCCGGACTCTCGCCAATCCAGCAGTTCTACATCGGAGCAGGCGAAGGCGGCCGAGCGAAGACTTGCCACAACCGCCACCTCATCGTACGGATCGTCTATGGCTTTTAGGCAGTTGAGCATATCGCGTACTTCCTGAGTGTCGAAGAGTAAGGAACCGCCCTCTAATCGGTATGGTATGCGCGAATCTTCCAGCGTTTGCGTCAGAATTTCGATACCAGTTCGAGACCGTACCAGTATGCAGATGTCGCCGAGCTTCGCCTTGCGAACGCTCTTGAGCTTCTTGTCGTACACATCCAGACCGGATTCCCCGCCGGTGGCATATCTGACTATCAGCCCGGCGACATGGCGCGCCTGCAACCGTCGAACAGTATCGGCATTCAGCTCTTTTTGCTCGCCGAACAGCCGCACAGCAGCGCCGATTTCTTCCTGCTGAATATCGTCGTGACGCTCTAGGTCGATGTATTCAGCCTGTATGCCAGCATTTTCAGTCATTAGGCTATTAGCGCCGAACACAGCGTTCACCCAATCAATTATGGCTTTTTGAGAGCGGCGGTTCTTTGTAATCGTGAGCTTTTGCAGCTGCCCACCCCTCTCTACCAACTCCGCCACGCCGAGGTCCGCGCCTCGAAAGCGGTAGATGGACTGCTTGGGGTCTCCCACGACGAACAGCCTTCCGGGAGACAGCGGGAGTTCGTACCAAGCATGCCTGTCCAATTCCGCGTTCGGGTCGGCGGCTAGATAGTATGCGATCTCCACCTGCAGCGGGTCAGTGTCCTGAAATTCGTCTATCAATATCCGCGTATAGCGACTCTGAAGATGCTCCCGCACGGATTTATCCCCGCGCAGTAGGTCGCGCGACCATGCGAGCAAGTCTTCAAATGTCGCCACGCCTCCGGATTTACGCTCTTGCTCGTAGTCCAAGGCAAATTGCCGCAAATTGTGCAGAAACGGCAGTAGAAGCGCAGCATAGACTGTCGCCGTGAATTTCTGCCCAATCGCGCGGAACTCGGCACGCACCTCTGCGGTTGATATTTGCCAATTGGCTCCGCTTCCAACATTTCTGTAATAGTCAACTCGCTCGCCGTTCCGCAGAACTTCCGCCGCAGCCGGGACATCATCAGCCACTGCAAGGACTGATTCAACGGTGGCGATAGCGCCTTGCAGCTGCCCGTAAAGTTTGTCAGAAGGATTTTTGCACTCTGCCGCCAGTTCTTTGAGTTTCCGCAGCGTGTCGTGTGCAAGCTCGGGCAGGTCTAATTTCTCGAAGACGGACTTATCGGCTAGGCGCGCGCAGTTGTCCTTGAGTGCATCCGCGACAGCCCGCCATTTGGCAGCGCCTACCTCGCTATTCAGCAGGTAGCGTAGCGCGCAGATAACTTCCGGTTCGACCGATGTATTCTCTGCCAGCGTGTCGTCCAGCCACTTGTCCCAGTGCTCTGCGAACAGGCGCGAAGCTTCTACTTCATCTAGCGCTATCCATCCCGGCGGCAGCCCTGCGTCCAGAGGATGTTCCCTGAGCAGCTGCGATGCAAAGCCGTGGATTGTCTGAATAGTGGCTTGGTCAAGTTCCTCGATTGCCAGCTTAATGCGTTCGCGCGAGTCTTCGTCCAGGTCTTCTGCAAGGATGTCGCTGGTGTTGTCAGGATGGTCCTTGTCCGCCAGCTGCTCCAGCCTTGAGCGTATGCGTTCGGACAGTTCGGCTGCCGCTGCAACCGTGAAAGTGATTGCCACGATTTCCTGCATCCGCACACCGGATTTGACCAACGCAACCACGCGACTCACGAGGGCGTATGTCTTCCCCGTTCCAGCCCCTGCCTCTATCATCAGATTGGCGTCGAGGTCGTTCACAATGCGATTGAGCGTGTTCGTGTCGTTATCAGGCATTTTCCTCTTCCGGTTCGACTACTGCTTCGGGATTTTGCAGCCTTTCAATCGGCTGCAAGGCGGCGTCGTTCCCACCCTTGCGCTCCCAGAACAAGCGCTTACGGGCAGGACACAGGCTCTTGAAGTCGCAGTATCCGCAATTGCCGCCCCATTCGCCGCTTGCCTGCTCAGGCGTAGCGGGGAAGATTCCGTCGCGCGCCGCCCCGACGATTAAGGCAAGGGTGTTCAGAAATTCTTCCTTATTTTGCTCGGTGTAGGGCGCGACGTCATGGGTGTTCTTGTCAGCCAGCGGGAAACAGTATGACGCTGCTATCGGCTTGTCAGGATGCATCGAACGCGCCGCCTCAAGATAGACGGGCAGCTGCATAGCGCATCCATTGGCGACAGTCCTTTTCGGATTCCTGCCCCGATATGAATCCGGCTTGCCGGTCTTGAAGTCGCGCACCCTCACCTCGCCGTCCAAGACATCCACGCGGTCTATCTTGCCCCTGAAACTGACATCGCCAAGACCTTCGACCGAGACAACCACATTTCCGATATCGGATTCGCTTCCAAAGTTAAGCTCGGCAGCGGATTCGGTTGTCGCGCCACCAAGCCATTGAACATCTTTCCCGTAGAATGCCTTCAGCGCATCAAGGATACGCCGCTTTTCGATTTCCCAGAGCAGGTGATGCCCGGTTATCCCGCGTTCCTCCGCCGAATCGAATTCCTCATGCGCCAATTCCAAGAGTTTCTCTTCTGTGCTGCCGCGCTCATTGACGAATCGCTCTAGGACTCTATGCACTAGACCGCCCCTATCAAGATTGGATATTTCCCCATCTTCCGTGTCCCTCGGCGACGATAACCGTAGTATCCGTCCAAGGAAGAACCTATAGGGACAGGTTGCCCAATCTTCGAGCGCACTTGGCGAGAGCGGATATTCTGTGCTGCCAATACCCGCGATGCGGCTGCTATCTGCCCCGACTCGCCCGTCCCACTCGGTCAGTTTGTCGCCGAAGCGAGCCGCTCGCGCCTTGAGCGCATGGCGCATGCGGGTATCCTTCGCCATGGCAGGATGCGACTCCAGTTGCTGCGCCTTCAAGTCCGCGTCATCCGTGTCAGCGAGCGTTACCAGATGCATTAGGTTGTAGTCGGCTCGGTCGGCAGGTTCCATTTTAGGTTTAGATGCAGGGAGTTCGCGCAGCCCTGCTTCTCGTGAAGGAATGACCGTGAGCCATCGCTTGTTGGCTGAGTTCTCGGTGAGATTCTCATAGGTAATCCGTTCATCGCTTTCGGCGCCGGCATGAAGCAGATTCGCGGCTTCGATAAGCCAGCGTGAAGGATATGCCGATGTGCGCTCCGCAGTCGCGGCGGGCCATGACAGAACCGCCTTCTGCGCGGAGGCTATCCCACCCAGGAAGTCGTACCGTTCCAGCGCCATCTCATGCTGGGTCGCAGACAGGTTACCGCCGACCCAGGGGTTCGTTCCCGGACGCGGCGGGAATTGCCTCTCCACCATGCCAAGCACATACACCGTGTCGTAGTCGGTGCCAACCACGCCTGCCGGAGGACCTAGGTACACGCCCGCGCCCACTGGTCTGCCACGGTTCGATACCGGACTCTGAAGGCCGTTGTGAAGCACTTCCCGCAGCAGTTGTGGGTTCAATTCATACCCCAACTCATCCAGCGACTGCATGCTATCCAGTAATTCTTCGATTCGCCGTCGGTCATCCTGAGACTCAGCATCCGTGTCCATACGGTAATGGTCTAGCAAGCGCCGCAGTCCCTTCACCGTAGTCTGCCAAGATTCGCCTGCAAGCGCTTCAAGCGCACCATCAAGCTCGTCTAAGAAGCGAAGAAGTTCGGAAATCTCCCTTTCCATTCTTTCCAGACGAGGACGCCTACTCTCAGCCTCCATCGCAAGACTCTTCTCATTATCTAGGTAAGCCTGAAAGCGGCGGTGCCATTGCTTCCGCCCGCCATCCGCACGGGCTTCGCGAGCCAGCGCTGCCCACTGCGATGCGGGCACTGGATGGAACGGTCGTTTATAGTTTCCGTTATTCGACGGATATTTCATCGGCGTCGAAGTCATCAGCTCGATGAGTCGTTCGCGGTCGATAGCGCCCTCGTGGATTACGCCTAACGCGAGATCGATGATGCCCAGCAGCAACAGCCCTGATGGAGTGCTCGCCAGACTGCGGCGTTCTGTGCCCGAATATGGTATTTCTGCCGCATCCAGTTCTTGCCGCAGTAGAGTCGCATACGGGTTATCCTGCCGATATATTATGGCAGTACGGTGAAATGGCGCTTTTTCGACGGAAATGGCTCTGATTACCATGCGAACCTCCTCCGCCGGATCGGGCACGGCGATTATGGACATGCAGCCGTCATCGGCAATCCGCTGAAGGGGATTAGCGTGGGCAGTATCGCCTTCGATAGTGGCATCGCCATTGATAGGTTCATTCAAACGGGCGAGAAGCTCTTGAACCGGCTGGTCTGCCTGTTCGTCGCCGTTGACGCCTAGGATTAATTCGCACCTGTCCCGCTCGCTCAAAGCCTGCACCAGTCGCAGGTCGCCCTCAGACAGTCGCCTAGGCAAGTAGTAAATGACATGCGGAACCGTACTTTCCGGCGGCAAGTGCCGTTCAAGGGCTTCGGCAGCCATATGGGGCAGTTCCGCCGGCGTGTAGCAATCCCAATCGTGCACTAGTCCCAAGAATTTCTTCAATAGCCCTTCGCCGGTCCGCGTCATATCCTGGCCGGCATCCGGCTCCCCATCGTCTTGCGGACGCTCTTGCATCCGACGGAAGGCATCCGCGAGCGACCTTATCATCCGGCTGTGACCGGACAGACGGAAGTCGTGCTGCTCCATCACTTCTTCCGACACCTGTCGAACTGCTAGGTGTTCTCGCAGGGGAGAGAGCGGGCGATACTTCCTGCCGTCCTGCTTGAACTTGTTCCGGAACATAGGCGCAGCGAGTTCAGATGCAAACATTCGTCCGGTCTGGACGGAAACATTGAGCAGGTTCGACGTCCCTAAGTGATGACGAACGGCGCTGCCGACATCCACATGGTCTGTGATGACAACGACCCGCCCAAACGGAGCGTCGCCCTTCGCGCGCGCCACGCCTTCGTCCAGTGCGGCAAGGCTGCTTTCGCCAATAGGCACAGTAACAATGCGAGAGTCAATATGATTCACAAGAACCTACCCGTTGCTGTTAGTGTTGAGTCTAGTCGATCGTTACGCAAGAGAGACACGACGGTAATTCTGCCTCAATATATTGCACAATACCTCTTGTGCTTGTTATACCAAGTTCGCTTTACATATGCACAGAAGAAACATTTCATATTTCTCTAATACGAGTGGTGGTGTATAATCGTGGGCTTTTAACTTCCGGTGAAGGGAGCAAGTGGGTATTGAAGTGTATCAGACTTTTGGTAGTTGACGACCACGAACTGGTGAGAATCGGGCTGAGGGCTGTCGCAGAATCTGAAAAAGACATAGCAGTTATCGGTGAGTACAGCAACGCCGAGTCAGCACTGGAGAATGTGGAAAGGCTTCACCTGGATGTCGTCATGATGGGCATACGAATGGTCGGAATGGACGGCATCCACGCCTGCCGCCACATTCGCAACCGTCTTCCCGAGGTAAAGGTGGTCATTCTGACTTCTCAGATCGACGAGGACACTATTGTGGCGTCGATTGTGGCAGGAGCGTCAGGCTACCTACTGAAGAATACCGATGTCCGTGCACTTCTTCTGGCGGTGCGGATAGTTGCAAAAGGAGAATCGCTTCTCCACCCCGCAGTGACGCAGAGGGTGCTTGATAGACTGAAAGACATGGTTAATGACCAGGATGCCTCTGGACAAGATGAACAGCCTGATGGAGTATCCGAGTTATTGTCTGAACGGGAGAATGAAGTGTTTGCCCTGATTGTGGAAGGGTGTACAAACAAGGAAATCGCGAGTCGGCTACTTATCACCGAGAATACGGCGCGCAACCATGTGAGCCATATCTTGCAAAAATTGGGAGTGCGCCGGCGCGGGCAGGTGGCGCTGTTCCGCCCGTAGGTGTATCGCACCGCAACAAGATACGCGAATAGAAGGACCCACCATGTCCGGTCGGCACTGAGTTTGTCAACCGGCCTCAGAATTCGCGTTCTCGCAACTGCCCGTCATCTCTATGTCATCTCCTACATCGCCCTCTGCTCTCACCTCCCGCATACCAACACCTGGGTATCAGCTGCCGCCAACCTAGCAAGAGTCATTCGCCCTCCGGAAAGCGCTGGTAAAGCCGCGCAGGGCTCAAATCTGAGTCCTTCTCGACACCTTTGGGGGTTCTACGGCATTCTCTGCCTCGCCACCACAACAACAACATGACCATCACTTTGCGGCGAAGGCTAGGAGGAGCTGATAAGGGACTTCCAAACCCACCGTCAGACCAGCCCTCCCAATAGTCCGAATGGACTATGCCACATAGTGCATTCGGACTATCTAGGCATAGTACGTTGCCCGCCTAAAAATAGTACATGAATGGTTCGTTTGTCGGATATGCAAAACATTAAACCTCGCCTACGCTTGCCCGCATCGGTTACAAGTCGCAGTAGAAGAGGAGGGGGCAACTATGGTCAGACACGGTATCGGCATCTGCCTAGCACCGGGGGGGGGGCGCGGGGGGGACCACAGCGCCCCGCCGGCGGGGCGGGGGGCGGAGGGGTTGTAAAAGAAGGTGGACCACCCCCGCCGAGGGGAGT